>JBPCXK010000300.1:0-2654 GCA_051008635.1 Gammaproteobacteria bacterium | reverse complement strand
CTGTCAGCCCGCGCACAGCTGTATGGAGCAAAAACATTCAGATGTCATCAGCAAAGCGGTAATGCGCCTGCTGCGCCCGCTTGCCCGCATCCTTCTCCGGGAAGGCGCGTCCTTCGAGACCTTTTCTGAATTGGCAAAGCGGGTATTCATCGATGTGGCGGAAACCGAATTCACCGTTGAAAACAAAAAGCAGTCCACGGCCCGGGTTTCCTTGTTGACCGGCATCAACCGCAAAGAAGTCGCACGTATCAGAAAACTGCCCTCCATCCAGGAATCGGAGATCGAAGGCAGCTTCAACAGAGCGGTAGAAGTTATCTCGGGATGGTTGCGCGACGCAGCGTTTCATGACTCGAGCGGTGAACCGCTTGATCTTCCTTTCAAGGGTAAGGGCAGCTTCAGCGAGCTGGTCAGGCGCTACGGCCGCGACATGCCACCGCGCGCGGTTGCGGACGAACTCCTGCGCGTTCAGGCTGTAGAGCTGAGTGAAGATAAACGCATGCGTCTGAAGACTCGCGGCTATGTCCCGAGCGCCGGCACGCTGGAGAAGTTGCAAATGCTCGGCACAGACGGGGCTGATCTGGTAGCGGCCATTGATCATAACCTGACCCATCCGCCCGCAGAGGCGCTGTTTCAGCGCAAGACGATCTTCGATGACGTGCCGCTGGAATACGTCGAGGAATTCCGCAAACTGAGCGCCTGGCTCGGCAAAAGCGTGCTGCGCCAGCTCCACGAGTGGCTGGATGAAAGGGACCGCGACAGCAACAAGGACGTCAAGGGTCACGGCCGCGCAAAACTGGGCCTGGGCATTTACCAGATCGAACAAATACTTGAAGACGCAGAGCCGAAGGCGACCGATCGGGAGACGAACAAATGAGACATAGCATCCTCGCGACCATGATCGCCGGCCTGCTCATTGTGTTAACCGCCTGCAGCGGTGGCGGCAGCGTAGACATAGTCGCCGGCGGTGGAACCAGCGGCACTGGCATCAGCCAGGGCTCGGTCACCGGATTCGGCAGCCTCATCGTCAACGGCACACGCTTCGATACCAACGCCGCGGTGTTTACCGTCAACGGCCAGGCGGCGAGTCAATCCGATCTCGAAATCGGGTTCATCGTCCGGGTCGAAGGCGATCTACAGAACGCGCAGGCGAACCGCATCGACTTCAGCGACACGGTGCGTGGCCCCATCGAGAACATTGTGATCAACAATCCCGACAGCGTTGACGCCACACTCACGGTGCTCGGCCAAACAGTGAGAACGAACGCGCTGACAAACCTCTCGAATGCAGTATTGGATCCCGCCGCGCCCGACGCGCTCAACGTAGGGGATGTCGTGGCGATCAGCGGGTTCCGGGACGCCGACGCGCGGATAATCGCCGGTTTCCTGCAACGGCTCCCCGATGGGGGTGAATTCACGACCGTCGGAACGATCAGCAATCTGCAACCTTCGGCCAATACGTTTCAGATCTCCAGTCTGACCGTGGACTTCAGCGTGGCCAATCTGACCGGTTTGCCGGGCGGCGCGCCGGCCAATGGTCTTCTGGTCAACGTCAGGGGATCGAGCACCGGTGTCGCGGCGTTGCAAGCCAGTGTCGTCGAGCCCGCTGTCGGGGTCGGCGCTGCCGCGGGCGATGACGTCGAGGTCGAGGGCCTGGTGCTCGACGACACCGGGGCACCGGACACATTCAGAATAAGGGACCTGACTGTCGTCACCACGGCGGCCGTGTTTGAAGGCGGAGTCCCCACCGACATCCAGCTCAACCGCAGGGTAGAGGCCGAGGGCGAAATCGACTCGAGCGGCGTGCTGCAGGCCTCCAGAGTCGTGATCAAACCCGATGCAAACCTGGTCAGAATAGAGGCGCCCGCTGACGCCGCCGGAGACGTGAACACGAACTCGGTAACCCTGCTTGGCGTTGCCATCCAGATCGACGAACACACGCGCATGGAGGACAAAAGCGATGCCGACATCGACTCTTTCGGCATCGGTGATGTCCAACAGGGCGACCGCATCGAGATGCGAGGCTTCCTGGATGGCGCCGCTGTCATCGCCACCCGCCTTGAACGGGAAGATCCGGACGAAGACGTCGTACTGCAGGGTCCGGTCGAAGCGGAAGGCACGACAACGGTCACGATACTGGGTATTACCGTACGCGGAATCGAACCGGGGACGACCTTTCGCGACGAGAACGATCAATCCATATCACAACAGGCATTCCACAATGCCGTGGAAATCGACACGGTCGTGAAAGCCAAGTGGAATCTGTTCAACAATACGAGCGAACCGGCCGATGAGCTGGAGCTGGAGAACTGAGCAGGTACGCTCACAATAGTTCTTCGCTAACGGAGATAGGGTCTCGCGATTCAGACCCAGCCTGTTGGGCGAGCTTGGTCATGCCACCCAGACGCGCTTCGGCGACGAAGCGCGAGCATAAAGACATTACTGCTCCCCTCCTCCAGTGCAGCAACCAGATACGCCGCGGTTTTTGTCAGAGCAAACCGATTTGAGCCAGTTAAGCTCATCTCGTAGTCTCAGCTCAAAGGTCAAAGTTCCGATCCGAACCTATACGAAATCTCCAACGCTGCTCCATCATACGCGCGCGAGCCCGTCGCATCGTCGCATCTCATGCGTGATAACATCGTAGCGACAAGAGTCCC
>JBPCXK010000299.1:0-12972 GCA_051008635.1 Gammaproteobacteria bacterium | reverse complement strand
CGGTGCTGCGCCCGCCCGCCGGGCAGGAGCTGGTGGTGACAGTCGATACCCTGATCGAGAATGTCCACTTCCCGGTGCATACCGACGCCGGCTCCATCGGCCACAAGGCGCTGGCCGTCAACCTCAGCGACCTTGCGGCCATGGGTGCGCAACCGGCGTGGGTCCTGCTGGCGCTGACTGTGCCGGAACCCGATGAAAAGTGGTTGCAGGAGTTTGCCCGCGGATTCTTCGAATTGGCATCCCAATACAACGTGCAGTTGGTAGGCGGTGACACCACGCGCGGGAGCCTGAGCGTGACCGTGCAGGCGATGGGTTTTGTGCCCGTCGGTGGCGCGCTTGGCCGGGGCGGCGCCCGTGCCGGCGATACACTCTATGTGACAGGCTCGGTCGGAGACGCGGGCTTGGGCCTGCGGCGGCCGTCGGGTTTGCCGCGCGATCAGCTCGATTTTCTGACGGCGCGGCTCAACCGCCCCTCGCCGCGAATCGATGAAGGTTTGCGCTTGCGCGACATTGCAAGCAGCGCGATCGACGTGTCAGATGGACTGACGGCCGATCTGGGGCACGTGCTTGCAGCCAGCGCGGTCGGCGCCGAGATCGAAAGCGAGGCCTTGCCGTTGTGCGGTGCAGTAAAGAATTACGTGCAACAAACCAGTGACTGGTCCTTGCCTTTGCAAGCTGGCGACGACTACGAGCTGTTGTTCACCGTCCCCCCGGCGCGCATGGAGTTGCTACAACGGCGGTTTGCGGATTCGGCAACGTCGGTCACGCCGATAGGCATGATCGTCGCCAATCCGGGGCTGTTGGTCCGGACAGGCAGCAATGAGCGGCTATTTTTGCAGGGCACGGGGTATGATCACTTCGGTCGCTGAAGCGTAGTGGACCGCGAGTCCCAGCCTTCGCCGGGCATCGTATTCACCAGCCCCGTGCACTTTGTTGCATTCGGGTTTGGGAGCGGGTTGTCGCCGATTGCGCCCGGCACCGCGGGGACCCTGCTCGGTGTCGCGGTCTACCTGCTGATGCACGGAATGACGTGGTGGGCGTACTGGGCGCTCACGGTATTGCTGTTCGTGGCCGGGATCTGGATCTGCGGGCAGTCATCACGGGCGCTGGGTGCGCACGATCACGGCGGCATCGTCTGGGACGAGATCGTGGGGTATCTCGTTGCCATGGGATTGGGGCCGGTTGGTTGGCCGTGGACAGTGGCCGGTTTCGTGCTGTTTCGAGCGTTCGACATCTGCAAACCGTGGCCGATTGCACTGATCGATCGGCGGGTTGGGGGTGGAAGCGGTATAATGCTGGATGACGTGGTTGCGGGTGTGTACTGTGCTTTGACCCTGCAGGTATCCGCGCTGTTGCTGGCGCCATAGGCTGCCAGACGCGAGATTTGTGCGGCGAGCGGACCTTCACACGGTTAGCCCCACCGCGCAAATACACAATCTATTCGGGCGGAGTCTGCGGTGCTGACACACACGCAGTGAAGGATGGACCAGATACTGATGTGTTGCACATGGAATTGCGCCAGTTGGCAAGTTATCTCCCGCTGCACAGCGTCCTCCATGAAACAAGGGTATGGTAATGGATACTGACGTATTCAGAATTCCCAAGAAGCTGCAACCGGTCTCGTTGTGGGTGCATCCCGAAGGCTCGGTGGTAGGCTCGATCTATCTCCATTTACAAAGCAACACCGGTTCGGGCGAGGAGCAACCGCTGGAGGTTATGAACCATCCGGACCCGTTTCTGGTACTCAAGTGTGAGAACCCGGAAGGTTTGAGGTTCTACAACAAGCGCTCGGTCGTCCGTGTCCAGTATCAGCAGTCCGAGGTGGATGACGCTGCGGACATTATCAAGCTGCCCTGCCGTTTGCACATGATGGACGGCTCGCTGTTGCGCGGCACCATCAAGGAACGCTTGCCCCCTGAGCACAGGCGTTTGTTCGATTACATCAATATTCACGAGGACAAGTTCGTCAAGCTGCATGTCGAGGAAGATCGCGTGTTGGTGGTAAACAAGGCGTATATCGTGCGGATTACACCCGCCGCAGACGCCGACGGGACCTCTTCCTGAGGGGCCGGAGACTCTAGCTCATGGCGGTACTTGGCGGGCTGCGCACGGACAGGCTCATCAGGGAAATCCTCTCGACAGAGGACTCCAGGAGCCGGCAGCGCGCGGTCAACAAGCTGAAAAATCTTGGCAAGGCCGCCATTGCGCGCCTGATCGTCCAGCTCGGCACCACACGTCGAGAGGATGCCGATGTGGTGCAGGGCTTGCTCACTCAACTCGTCGATCGCAGCACGCTGGAGCAGTATTTCAAGGGTCTGGCGGATCCTGACCCCAGGGTTGTTACAGGTGTCACGCGCGCGCTGAGCAGTAGCAGCAACATCGATCCCAATCGTTTCATCGATCTGTTCGACTCCCCTGAAATATCCAAGTCCGCGCTGATTCGGATCCTGGAAGCGCACAAAAGTAGCCTGGATGGGCGCAAGCTGCTGCGTCACGCCAGCAAGTTGGAGCTAAGCGACAAGGTTGCGTTGTTTCGTATCATCGATGGTATTGCAGACGAGAGCCTCGTGCCGGAGTTGATCAACCGCATAGATGCGAAGGATCCCGTCATGAGGGCGCACGCCGCGCGGGTGTTGTCGCGTTTCGACGGCCAGGAGGTGCTGGACGGTCTGACTGGATTGCTCAGTGATCCTGACAAGTCGGTGCGTCTCGCGGCTCTTGAAGGCCTGTCCAGCCGCGAGGCAATCAACGACATCGCCCAACTGTGCAAGCTGCTGAAGGATCAGGACATCAATATCCAGAACAAGGCAGTCGACGCTATCATCAAGCTCAACCATCCGCGCACGGTGCAATACCTGCTTGATCCCCTGCGCGACGATTCGGAGTACACGCGCCGCGCCGCAGTCGAGGTTTTGAACGGCATCGCCAACCCCAACGCGATCCGTGACCTGTTGACCGCAATCAAAGATGTCGACTGGTGGGTGCACACCCGCGCCGCGGACGCTCTGGGCACGATTGGGGGTGAAAAGGTCGTGGAGTCGGTGATCGAGTTGATCAAGGATGATGACGAGTTTATTCGGCGTACCGCTGTGGAGATCATCAACGCCACCAAAGACGAGCGCTCTTACAACAGCCTGGTCAACGCTCTGGGCGATAGCGACTGGTGGGTGAAAGAACGCGCCATAGACGGGCTAGCGGCGCTTGGTAACAAAAAAGCGGTGCCTATCCTGGTCAAGATGCTGGACCGCGAAGATGCGGGCAACGGGCAGGTGCTGATCGTGTTGATGAAGGCGCTGAGCAAGCTCGGCAGTCGCGCGGCCGTAAAACCGATCATCAAGCAGCTCGACAATCCATCGACAGTCGTACAAAAGGAAGCCGTCTACGCGCTGGAGGCGGTAACGGACGATGGTCAGCTTGGTGTTGTCGCGCAGGCTTTGTCGAAGGTGGCCCAGAACGGCGATCCGCAACTGAAGGAGCTGGCTGAAGACGCGAGCAGACGCCTGCGGCAGCGCTCCGCCGGGCCGACCACCACGTCTCTGCGGATGCAGGTGCCGCCGTCAGACTCCTCGATGATCACTAACGGCGGCACCGTCCAAGTGCCGGGCACCATTGTACGCGGTAGCAGACCGGTGGCGGCGGAAGTGATCGATCTTGCCAAGCTTCAACCAAACGATGTGTTGGGTGACCGTTATCGCTACATACGCCAGGTCGGCAAAGGCGCCTTCGGCACCGTAGTGTTGACGGAGGATCTGATGGTCAACGAGGAAATCATCCTCAAGTTCCTCAATCCGCAAGTGGCCGCCGATGAGAATATACTCAAGCGGTTTGTCTACGAGCTGCGGTTTGCGCGCAAGATTACACACCCTAACGTCATCCGCATCTTCGACATGATTTCGTTTGGCAGTCAGTCGGCCATCTCGATGGAGTATTTTGCCAGCCATACCCTGACGGCGGAGATCCACTCGGGGCAGACCAAAGACATTCCGCGGTCGCTCAGACTGATCAATGACATTTGCGCGGGCATGCAGGCTGCGCACGACACCAACGTCGTGCACCGGGACTTAAAACCCGGCAATATACTGATCGACGACGACGGTGTGGTGAAGGTCGTGGACTTTGGTGTAGCCGCCGCCACGCGGCAGATGGACACGCGCCTCACCAAGACCGGTTTACTCATTGGCACACCAACCTACATGGCGCCGGAGCAGGTGTTGGGCCGTGAAATCGACACCCGAACGGATGTATACGCGCTCGGCGTCATCGTCTACGAAATGCTGACGGGCGAGCCGCCGTACAGCGGTGGTGATAGCATGGCGATTATGTACCAGCATGTACAGGGTAAGGCCGAACCCGCCAAGGTCAAGAATCCGAAAATCTCTTCTGAGCTGAGCGGGGTGATCCAGAAGATGATGGCCACCGACCCCGACAAACGTTTCCAGAGTATGGCGGAACTCGGACAACATCTCGAAGCCTTTACTGCCTGAGGGCCTGCATGCCGCGGATCGACGCTTTCCTCAAACTGGGGGTTGAACAAAACTGTTCCGATCTTCACCTCGCGGTAGAGTCGCCGCCAATGCTACGCATGCACGGCGACCTGTTGCCGATCAAGTTCCGAGAGCTTGGAGATACGGAGCTCGAGGGCTACTTGCTGGAGATTCTGACGCCGTCTCAGGAGGAGCGCTTCAAGGAGGGGCGCGATCTGGATTTTTCGTACATGGCCGAGAACATCGGGCGCTTCCGTGTCAACATGTACCGCAAAACCACAGGCGTGGCCGCGAGCTTGCGGCACATCCCGTCGCATATTCCCACCATCGATCAGCTCGGTCTGCCGCCGGCGATCAAAAAGTTTACGGAGTTCAAGCAAGGCCTGGTGCTGGTCACCGGCTCCACGGGCACGGGCAAATCCACCACGCTGGCGGCGCTGATCGATCAGCTCAACCTCGCGCAAGAGCAAAACATCATCACGCTGGAAGATCCGATCGAGTTCATACACCCAAGCAAAAAGGCGCAGGTCATCCAGCGTGAGATCGGTACTCATGTACACAGTTTTACCGACGGCCTGCGCTCCGCGCTGCGCGAGGACCCTGACATCATCCTCGTGGGTGAGATGCGCGATCCGGAGACCATTGCCATGGCCATGCTTGCCGCGGAGACGGGGCACCTCGTGTTCGGCACCTTGCACACCACCTCGGCAACCAAGACGCTCGACCGTGTGATCGACGCTCTGCCGGCCGAACAGCGCGGGCAAGGTAAAATCTTTCTGGCGCAAAATCTGCACGCGGTCGTTACACAGGTGCTGGTCAAGACCGGTGACAGCCGCGGTCGCAAGGCAGTTTGCGAGATCATGCTCATGACGCATGCGATCTCAAACATGATCTCGTCGGACAAGACCTACCAGATACCGTCGCAAATTCAGACCGGGCGGGGCAAGGGCATGCAGCTAATGGATCAGGCCTTGTTGGATGCCGTGCAAGCAAAAGAGATCGACCCCGACGATGCCTACTTGTACGCCACGGACAAGAAGCAATTCCAGCGCTTCGTGACTGACCCCAATTTGTTGCCCAAGGTCAACCTTGCGGGAAGCTGACTATGGAGCTGGGTCAGTTACTGGAGAGGTTGGTCATTGCGAGAGGCTCCGACCTGCACCTCGTTTCGGGCGATCCGCCGCGGATGCGGCTTTACGGCGATCTCAAGACTGTCTCCGATCACCGCCTGAGCGTGAGCGATACCAGCGAGCTGCTGTTTTCCATCATGAGTGGGCGTATCAGAAACGCCTTCGAGCTCAACGACAATATCGATTTTTCCTACATGATCGAAGGGCTTGCGCGTTTTCGCGTCAACGTCTTTCGACACCTCGATGGCATTGGCGGTGTGTTCCGCGCGATTCCGACGTCCACGTTATCCATAGAACAGCTCAGCTTGCCGGCTGTTCTCGGCAGCATGGCTTCGCAGAAACAAGGGTTGGTTCTGGTAACCGGCAAGACGGGCTCGGGCAAATCGACCACGCTGGCGGCTATGATCGATTCGATCAACCGCAATATCAAGGGTCACATTATCACTATCGAAGACCCGATCGAGTTCATGCATCCGCGTCGTAAATGCCTGATCAGTCAGCGTGAAATCGGCACCCACACCCCCAGCTTCGCCAGCGCGCTGCGCTCGGCCTTGCGCGAGGACCCCGACGTCATCCTGGTCGGCGAGATGCGAGATCTGGAAACCATGAGTCTGGCGGTCACTGCCGCGGAGACCGGCATACTCGTACTGGCTACCCTGCACACCAACAGCGCGCCGACCACGGTAGACCGGATCATCAACACGTTTCCAGTCGAGAAACAATCGCACATTCGCACCATGCTTTCGACTTCGCTGCGCGGGGTCGCTTCGCAACAACTCGTCAAGCGAGCCGATGGCGAAGGCCGCGTCGCCGCGGTCGAGGTGATGATCAACACGCCCGCCGTGGCCAACATCATTCGTGAGGGCAAGACCGACCAGATCGAGAACGCGATTCAGAGTGGCGCATTGCTGGGTATGCAGAGCATGGACAACGCGTTGCGCAAGCTGGTTGACAGCCAGGTCATCACCGGACGGGACGCTTACACCAATTGCTTCGACAAAACTGCGTTCGAGCAATACGTGCAAGATCAAGACAATCAGGGGCCGATGCAGGCATCTTGAGACCATTACGCAGGAAGCTGATATGAGAAACGAACTCGCTGTGATCATACTGTGCGCGGCCGCGTTGACTGCACCGCAGGCATTCGCGGTCAAAGACCTCCAGGTGGTAGGCCTGTTCAAGAACAAGGCCGTGCTCGTGATAGACGGCAAACGGCGCGTTGTGGCCACAGGACAGACCACCCCGGAGGGCGTAAAGGTCGTGAGCGCGAACAGCGAGCGAGCGGTGCTCGAAGTCGACGGCAAGCAGGCGACTTATGTGCTCGGTGGCCGCACCAGCACGGCGTTCGCCAAGCGGGATTCCCAGGAAGTCACCATTTACAAAACCGGGCTTGGCTTGTTTACTGCCATCGGTGCCATTAACGGTCTTCCCGTGGACTTTCTGATCGACACAGGCGCCAGTGCGGTGGCCATGAATGAGCGGCAAGCCTCGCGAGTGGGCGTCAACTACAAGCTGGACGGAACACCCATCACCGTCGAGACGGCCTCGGGCTCATCGCGTGCGTATCAGGTGCGGCTGAAAGTGGTGAAGCTCGGCGAAATCACGCAGCGTAACGTCGAGGCCTATGTGCTGGTGGGTGGCGAGGAGCCGAAAACCGTGTTGCTCGGCATGTCCTTTCTCGGCAGCCTGGAGATCAGAAATGACGGCCGGGTGATGCACCTGCAAACCAAGTATTAATCGATAGGATTCGTTCCTCATCCCACCCTACAAAGGCTCGAGGGGCTTAAGCAAGGGCTATTGCCCCGAAGCCGCTCCTGCGAAAAACGATGACCGTTCGCACACGTTTCGCGCCCAGCCCCACTGGTTACCTGCACATCGGCGGCGCGCGCACGGCGCTCTTTTCCTGGCTTTATGCGCGCCATTGCGGCGGCGAGTTCGTGTTGCGCGTCGAGGACACCGACCGCGAGCGTTCGACTGAGGAATCGGTCAACGCGATTCTCGAGGGCATGGAATGGCTGGGGCTCGACTACGACGAAGGGCCCATTTTCCAGACCCAGCGCTTCGACCGCTATCGCGAGGTCGTTCAGCAATTGCTGGATGCAGGTAAGGCCTATCGCTGCTATTGCACGCGCGAAGAGCTGGCGGCGCTGCGTGCGGAACAGCTCGCCAAAAAACTAAAGCCACGCTACGACGGCCGGCACCGCGGGTACGACGGGCCACCAAGAGACGGCGTTGACGCTGTAATCCGGTTCAAGAACCCGCTGGATGGCGCGGTGATGGTCGACGACCTGGTTCGCGGCAGTGTGACCTACCGCAACGCCGAGCTGGATGATCTGATTATCGCGCGCTCGGACGGCTCGCCGACCTACAACTTCACTGTCGTCATCGACGACATGGATATGGGTATCACGCACGTCATCCGCGGTGACGATCATCTCAACAACACGCCGCGCCAGATCAACATTTTCGAGGCGCTGGGTGCGCCGTCGCCGTGCTATGCGCACGTCCCGATGATTCTCGGCGCAGATGGCAAACGGCTTTCCAAACGGCATGGCGCCGTGAGCGTGTTGCAGTACCGCGATGAGGGTTACTTGCCGCACGCGCTGTTGAATTATCTCGTGCGTCTCGGCTGGTCGCACGGCGATCAGGAAGTCTTCAGCCGTGAGGAACTGGTGCACAAGTTCCAGATCGAGGACATCAACCGTTCGGCGTCGGTTTTCAATCCGGAAAAACTGCAGTGGCTGAACCAGCATTACCTGAGGGAGACGCCGTCAGCGGATATCGCCGCCAGGTTGCCTTCATACCTGTCCCGGCTCAACATCGCGCCCGATTCGGGCCCGGATCTAGCCGATCTTGCTGAAGTTCAAAAAGAACGGGTCAAGACGCTTGCAGAGATGGCCGAGGTCAGCCGCTTCTTTTTCCAGGAGTTCGACGAGTATGATGAGAAAGCGGCAAAGAAAAATCTCAAGGCCGCAGCGCTGGAGCCGCTGCGGTCTTTGCGCGACCGTTTGCAATCACTGGATACCTGGGATCCAGAGCACATTCACGAGGTAGTGCAAGGCGTGGCAACGCGGCTCGATCTCAAAATCGGCCGCGTCGCGCAACCCTTACGCGTCGCGGTAACCGGTACCGCCGTCTCGCCATCGATCGACAAAACACTTTGGCTGCTGGGTCGAAACGGTACTATCACACGCGTGAAACGGGCGATCGATCACATCGAGCGCAAGTCGGCTTGACAGGCGGTGTGCAAACGAGTATCTAAACGAGTTCGCGATTATGTGGGGCCATAGCTCAGCTGGGAGAGCGCAACACTGGCAGTGTTGAGGTCGGCGGTTCGATCCCGCCTGGCTCCACCAACAATTCAACTACTTACCCGGCTTTTCCGGTTTCTCCTATCACGGATGTGCACCGAAACGTGCACCAAGAAAAAATCAGCGGCGCGTTCGGGCTGCGCCGTCACTTTTGGCGCCGCTTGGATAGTGGGATGACGCCGGCGGCCTTAGTGCGTTTGAACCCGTGGTCCGCGTAGTTGCTAAGGAAGTCGTCGTCCAAGTGTGTGTATTTTTCCACCATTCGTATGCTGCTCCAGCCACCCAGCTCTTTCAGAATCATCGGCGGCGTTCCTGCGCGGATGTGCCACGTAGCGCATCAACGCGCTTGATAAACTCGCGTCGTTTCTCTTTTGTTCGGCGCCGAGTCCGGTCCGCGTCACATCTCGGAGTCCGTCAAAGGTGCAATCGTGGAGGCCTGTCGTGGGCTGGGTATCACTGCCGACGACTTCCTTGGCGAACTCTACGAAGCAGGCGACCTTCGCGACGTTCAATTCGGCGTGCTATCCGCTCGCGGGCTGCGCCTCGTCGCCGAGTCGCTCGATCTGCGCAACCGCAGCTCCAAGTTGTGACCTCGCGAGAACATACAGGATCGCACGGGGTTTGGCGCTGAACGAACAAGCGGAAACGCTGACGCGACAGCAGCTACTCGACATCGCGAAAACGTTCGCACTGGAGCTCTCCCGCTACCGGCTCACCTACGGCGTCACATTCCAATGCGTTAACGACGTTGCGGATGGTCGACCGCGGGCCCGGTTCATCGGCTACATGGAGACCGACCCCAGCATCGACATCGAGACCGCCATGCGCAGGGCGGGGATGCTGCCGGCCCGGCACATGAGCAAGGCAGAACCTTGAGTCAAGCCCGTACGGTGCCCTAGCACGCGCTGGATCGTAAAGCGACACGCGTGTCGTATTTGAGCGGAGATGCTGCTCCAGCGGTCGCGGCGAATTCGTAATTTTATTCGCACTGCGTTAGCATCGTGTTCGCACTTTTTAATAAAAATCTTCGGATTTCTGTAGCGGACACACTGAATTGGCAACAAACCTGACAAACTCCGACTATCCGTTCAACTGGGCGGCATTAAAGGCGATGGTTCACTACGTGACCCGTCGCTATGCGATGTCGCCCGAGAAGCTCGGGGCCGTCAAGTTGCACAAGATTCTGTGGTTTACGGAAATCGCTGCCGTGCGCAAGACAGGCAAGTCCATCACGGGCGAGACCTTCATAAAGCATGATTTTGGGCCGTTCTCCACACACCTCGAGAACATCGTCGCCGAGCTAAAGCGCGAAGGCAATCTGACGGTGCAGCCGGGCGAAGATGACTCCGAGTCGACGCTGTTCGTCGGCAAAGGCTTCCCAGACCAGGACTCGTTGACGGACGAGCAGTGGCGGCTGCTTGAGCGCTGGATGGAGAATGTCGTGGAGAATCATTCAGCGACCTCGATCAGCGACCTCAGTCATGACGAGTTGTGGGAAGCGACCGAGCCGTACCAGCCCATGTCGCTCGATGCCGCGGCGTTGCGCTTTGTCAAACCCCCCAAGCACGTAGAAGCCGAGATCGCCAAGCGCATCGCCGCGCTCAAATGATCGTCCGCAGGTGGTTCATCCGCCTCTCGCTTGATGCGCGTGAGATTGTGGATGAGTACAGCCGGATCAACCCCGGCTTTGAGGAAGTCTGGGGGCTGGATCGAGTGGAAATGGCGTTCAGTGCGGACAAGCATGCCATTGAATGGGGAGGCGGATATTTCACCGCTTCGCTACTACACAGCCCGGCGTATCCGCTTGTCACACTTCTTTTTCGCTACACGGACGACCACACGATACTGGTTGTGGATGTGATGTTCGATCAGGTTCATTGAGCTGACCGGGCGGACAAGGCAGGTCCATCGTCCAGCTTGGTGCGCTCGTAGAGCGTGCGTCACCTATTCGGTAAATCGGAACCATGGTTCCGATCTGTGGGTCGCTCGTCCCGAGCATAGCCATCATCCCCGGACCGGACAGTGGCGGTCGAACGGCGGAAGAAAACAGCTAAGCAGCTAGTTCGCTTTGCCTGGGGCCGGGGAGGCCTGCGACCATTCGCATAACGCCTATGAGTTAACTGGACGCATAAATATGACCTTCAATGGCCACAACAGGGTTGCCAAGCACGACGGCGGCAGCAGTGAATCCTGGCACCCTTATCGGTGTAGCTTCTGCGGAACCCGAGTCTCGGGCGCCGTTGTTGCCAGTACCTCATGGCCCACCCAAGACCGCTATCAACCGACCCGAACGGTTCAGTGGCTCCAGTGTACTAACTGCGGAGGCGGGTCTGTCGCGAACGACGACCGTGTCGGTCCAGCGGTGCCGTTCGGGCCTGTCATCGAAGGCCTCCCCGATGATGTCAAGTCCGCCTATATCGAAGCGCGACGATGCCTGGGGGTGAACAGCTACACGGCTGCGGAACTTATCTGCCGCAAGATCTTGATGCACGTGGCTGTCGAGAAGGGTGCGAATGCAGGCGAATCGTTCGCGTCGTACGTTACCTATCTAGAGAAGCAGGGAAGGCGTAAGCTCATGAAACATCACGTTGTGAATACCCCACGCGCACAAAAGGCACTGTATTGAGGAACAAACGGACGCCAGAAGAAAAGAGCGCGATCGGAGCGCTCATGGAACACCTTGAAGATGTCGGTGAGGGCTGGGAGGAAGACCCGGGCGTCACGGATTCACCCGATCTCGTACTACAGTGCGGCAATGACCGCGTGGCGTGTGAGGTTTCCGGAATTGGGCTGAACGATCTCCACCAGTGGTCCAATGACCCAAACCACCAGCTTGACTTTGATCAACTTGATGAAATTGTTGTTCCACGCGAAGCTGATGTTTGGTTGAGGAACATTGTCCGTAACAAGAACGCACACATCCCAACCTACCTTAAAAATGCGAGCGCACGAGACGCTTGGCTGTTGGTGCACGGCGCATTGACATATGACATCTTTTGTTTTGATGAAGACGAATACGACATTGCGCTGTTACAGGAAACGGCTGAAACTGAAACTCACAAGTTTGACCGGATCTATGCACTGAGTCCCGAGAGCAGGAATAGAAAGGTCATTCAGGTCCTTCCAAAATCAGTAGATGTTCCGCCCTCCCTAGCATTCGAGCCAACCGACGGTTCGTATCTAAGTGTCACAATCCAAACAACCAAGTCTGCGCCGCCACTAAACGCGGGAGTCCGGCAGATGCGACTTGGCAGTAAGGCGGATCGAACGCTGACGCTGCCGCCTTTACGGGCAATCGAGCTAAAGCAAGCTTGAAGCGTCGCAACGAACCGGCAACGTTGGATGTGTGAGCGCCCGCATTTGGCCGCTCTCTTGTTGTCGAACGCAGGTAAGAAAGGCCAACAGTGCACTCATGTTGGAATACCTTCCGCTGATGTAACGAGCATGACGTTCGCGGACGGTTTCTTTCGACGTTTCAAACTCTGCACGTCGGGCTGGCTCTCGTCCTTGCCCGTTTTCCAAAGACCAATCTTTGTCCACCGGCTCCGTTGTTGATCCGCGGGCATGAGCCTGGTGCAACTCCATCCACTGCCGGTATTCGTCAAGCCACCTGTGTAGGCGGGCGAGGTGCGCGGAGTCGCTGAGGTCGAAATCTAAGCTTCGCGAAAACTCAGACATTGCTTATGATCCTGACATGATGTAAATCAACAAGTTACGCGCGAAAAAGCAATGGTATTTGATCGGGGGTCTTCCTATGCGCGTTACTCAAATTTGGAGCCAATAAAAGCATGAGAAGAGTGCAGGGAGTTGCTAAACGATGCGTTCCTGCGTGCCCTCAAGCATACCCGGAGAAGCGTTGCGGTTAGAGCCGCTTGGAATAGTTTCAAACATCTAAGAATCTCAATCGCTTAAGGTATTGATAGCAATGTCATGGAAGAAAGGAAATCAAGCAAGCCGGGGGTACAGAACCAAGTTTGTGAACTCTTGGCCGATGCGTCTTCCGCGGCTTGAGAAGGAGTAGTCTGGGGGCAACTCTGGGGGCAACAC
>JBPCXK010000298.1:0-4624 GCA_051008635.1 Gammaproteobacteria bacterium | reverse complement strand
CAGTAATTGTTGCCTGATGAGACCCGCAGGTTGAAACTGCTCGATGATCTGCGCGTATTTGACCCGCACGTCCTCTTTGATCTGGTAGTACTTCAGTAACTCGTTCCACGGTGAAGCGAGATCCTTGTAGGCCGCCAGCACGGCCACGAGCGCGCCCAGCGAGAGTTGACCCTTGATGACGAAGTAGCCGCCAATGGAGTAGAAGAAAAACGGCGTCACCTGCGTGAGGAAGTTGTTCAGGAATTTCATGAAAAACTTCTTCTTGTAAATCTGGTAGCGGATGTTGAAGATCTTGCCGAGCCGCTCAGTTATGTTCGCGCGCTCAAAGTTCGACGTACCGTGAGCGTGGATTTCCGTGATGCCGGAAACCGAGTCGCCGATGCGCGAGGCCAGTTCTCGCACCGCGAGCACGCGGCGTTTGGCGAGCGCGTTGACGTGACGTTGCAGTTTCGGGATCACAAACATCTGCAGCGGATACATCGCGGTGGCCGCGACACCCAACACGATGTCCTGATTGAAAATGAAGAACAAATAGGTCAACAGCAAGCCGCCCTGAAACGCCGGCAGGGCGAACGAATCGCCAATGAAACCGCCGAGCGGTTCGGTCTCCGCGGTGATCATGGGAATCAGCTCGCCTTGCGATACGCGTTTGAAATGCGGTAACGGGAATCGCAGGATGCGGGTGTAGAGCTCATAGCGCAGGCGGCGCAGCATGCGTTCCCCAAGCACACCGCGGTAAACGTTCAGAGAATACTTGATGACGCCGTTGAGGATGATCAGGCCGAGGAACGCAAAGCTGAGAACGAACAGATAACTGATCTGATCCATATCGAAACCGAGCAGCGTGTGCGGCATGTCCTGCCCACCGATGGCTTTGTTGATGATCAGCTTCGGGACTTCCAGCGACATATAGATGAACGGCAGCGATAATGCAGTCACGACCAGCAGAACGATCTGGCCCCTGAGACTGTGTTGCAGAATGTATTTGTAGATCGAGGATTGCATCTATTGGCCGGTGTTACTGGATTTATGGACCGGATTGAGGTCTTGTCATGTCATTGCCTCATGTCATCGCCGCGCGCCGTCAGTTCCAGCGGGTCGAGACGGTCTTGTTGTGCATGTGTGGCGCGGTGGCGCCAACGGTGCCAGAATTCCGCATCCTGATGCAAGCCCAGCAGCGCAATCCCCCTCCCCGTTCTGATCTGCCGGCCACCGTTCCGGGGTCCGTTGCCTTTATCCTGAAGGGCTACCCGCGGCTTTCGGAGACCTTTATCGCACAGGAAATACATGCCCTGGAACGGCGTGGTCTGAATATTCGCATCGTTTCCCTGCGCCATCCCACCGATAAAGACCGCCATCCGGTACACGACGATATCACGGCGCCGGTGTGCTATTTGCCGGAATATCTGCACCAGGAGCCGCGGCGGGTAATGCGCGCGTGGTGGGCGGTGCGCGTCCGGGCTCCATACCGCGAGGCGTGGCGCGCGTGGTGGCGCGATTTTCGCCGTGACCTCACGCGTAATCGCATCCGTCGTTTCGGACAGGCGGTCGTGCTGGCGCACGAGTTGCCCGCCAGCGTGACGCGGCTGCATGCGCATTTTCTGCACACGCCGGCCTCCGTCGCGCGTTACGCGGGCCTTATCGCTGGATTGCCGTGGAGTTGTTCAGCGCACGCCAAGGACATCTGGACCATCCCCGATTGGGAAAAAGAAGAAAAGCTGTCCGACTGCCGCTGGCTGGTAACCTGTACGGCCGCGAATCACGAACACTTGCGTGCGCTGGCTTCAGATCCCGAGCGCGTAACGTTGGTTTATCACGGTCTGGATTTCGCGCGCTTTGCCGCGCCCGAGCGCGACCATTCACGCCGCAACGGCGCGAATGCGAACGACCCTGTCAGGCTGCTGTCGGTTGGCCGCCTGGTGGCAAAAAAAGGCTACGACGATCTGTTGCAGGCACTCGCCAGGTTACCCCGGACCCTTCACTGGCGCCTCACACATATCGGCGGCGGCCCGCTGCTCGCCGAGTTGACGGCGCTTGCCGAGAGCCTGGGCATTGCTGCGCGTGTGGAATGGAAGCAGGCGCAGCCGCAACAGGAGGTGCTGCGTCATTATCGCGAATCCGACCTGTTCGTGCTGGCGTCGAGGATTACCCCTGACGGCGACCGTGACGGCTTGCCGAACGTGCTTGTGGAGGCGCAGAGTCAGAAGCTTGCCTGCCTTGCGACGCGCATCTCGGGCATACCGGAATTGATCAGGCATGAGGAGACGGGTCTGCTCGTTGAGCAACGCGACATTGCGGCGCTTGCCGATGGTCTCGAACGTCTGACACGAGACGCTGAGCTGCGAATACGGCTCGGTGAGGCAGGTTTCGAGCGCGTAAGATCGGTTTTTTCGCTGGATGCCGGTATCGTGCAACTAATGCAGCGATTTGGTATGACGCCGAACTGATTCGATAATGAGGATCGCCTTCTACTCGCCGCTGAAACCCCCTACGCATCCGGCGCCTTCCGGCGACCGGCGTCTCGCGCGTTTGTTGATGGCCGCGTTCGAGCACGCGGACCATGAGGTCCTGCTGGCCTCAACGTTTCGCAGTTTCGACGGCAGCGGTAACGCCGAGCGGCAGCAGCGCTTGCGGCGCGTCGGCAATCACCTTGCCGCGCGTCTCGTGCGCGGGTTTCGCGCGCTGCCCGCCGTGCGGCGTCCGGATGTCTGGTTCACTTATCATATTTATCACAAAGCGCCGGACTGGCTGGGTCCGGTGGTCAGCGCTGCGCTCGACGTTCCCTATGTTATTGCGGAGTGCTCGTTTGCCCCCAAGCAGCAAGCCGGACCATGGTCGTCAGGGCACGCCGCCGCCCGCCACGCAATTCTGCGGGCCGACGCCGTGATCGCCCTGAACACGGCGGATGTCCCCGCCATCAAAACGCTGCGCGGCGATGAGCCCGCGCTGGTCAGCCCCTTTCTCGACATCGCCCCGTACGCGCAAGTGGCGAATCGTGAAACAGTACGACAGGAGCTGGCGTCAAGATACGCTCTGAATACAAATTCATCGTGGTTGCTGACCGTCGCGATGATGCGCCGTGGCGACAAGCTCGCGTCGTTTCGCTTACTGGCGCAATCGCTGCGCGAAATTCAGCATCTCGACTGGCAACTCATCATCGCCGGGGACGGCGAAGCGCG
This sequence comes from Gammaproteobacteria bacterium, assembly GCA_051008635.1. Lineage (GTDB taxonomy): Bacteria > Pseudomonadota > Gammaproteobacteria > JBPCXK01 > JBPCXK01 > JBPCXK01. The sequence goes on along the minus strand of JBPCXK010000298.1, from coordinate 1,445 downwards.
CGCCGACGTAATGCGGGCGTTTTCGTCGTTCGCATCCGATCGTGTGATGTTCACAGGCCGGCTCGAACAGGAATCGATCATCAGGCTGGCGCAAACGGCCGACATATTCGTGTGGCCGGCGTTCAACGAGGCGTTTGGCATGGCGATGCTGGAGGCGCAGGCTGCCGGGTTACCGGTCATTGCAGGTAATGCGGGCGGCGTCAGCGGTGTTGTCGCGCATCGAACGACAGGGTTGCTGGTGGAGGCAGGCGATGCGCGGGGTTTTGCGAGCGCCACGCAGTCGCTGCTTGAAGACTCAAGTCGCCGCGCAAGGATGGGAGCTGCCGCACGACAGAAAACGCGCGAGCAGCACGATGTCGCAAGTGCAAGCGGAAAGTTGAGCGAAATTCTGGAGCAAGCTTGCTGCACACCATTATAATCGGGCGTTTCGGTAGCGTGCGAAATCGCTTAACGTACGCGTTTCTCATAGCGAGCGTCGTAAATGCCTTCTCTTATCCGGGTTTCCAATCTTTCCAAGACTTACGCCAGCGGTTTCAAAGCGCTCGAAGATGTTGATCTGGACATCGAGAAGGGCGAAATTCTGGCCTTGCTGGGCCCCAATGGCGCCGGTAAAACAACGCTCATCAGCATCGTTTGCGGAATTATCAACCCGACCTCGGGAACCGTCACTGTCGCCGGCCACGACATCATCGCCGATTACCGTAAAACCCGCGCCCTGATCGGGCTTGTCCCGCAGGAACTCACGACGGACGCCTTCGAGAGCGTGTGGGATACGGTCACTTTCAGCCGCGGTCTGTTCGGTAAGAAAACCGATGCAGCGCATGTGGAGAAAACCCTCAAGGATGTGTTCCTGTGGGACAAGAAGGATAATAAAATCAAGGAGTTGTCTGGTGGCATGAAGCGCCGTGTGATGATCGCCAAGGCGCTATCCCATGAGCCTCAGATTCTTTTTCTCGACGAGCCGACGGCCGGCGTCGATGTGGAGCTCCGCAAGGACATGTGGGAGCTGGTTCGAGCGCTCCGCGAGTCAGGGGTCACGATAATTCTGACCACTCACTATATCGAAGAGGCGGAAGAAATCGCCGATCGTATCGGTGTTATCAACAAAGGCCAGATCGTGCTGGTGGAACACAAGACCGAGCTCATGCGCAAGCTCGGCAAGAAGCAGCTCATACTTGACTTGAGACACAGCCTTACGTCTGTGCCTCACGCGCTTCAGGCCCATAACATCGAACTGGCGGATAATGGATGCCGGTTGATTTATACCTTCGACACGAACCAGGAACGCACCGGTATTGCCGCGCTGTTGCAGGATCTTGCCGCTGCGGACATCAAATACAGGGACTTGAAAACGGAGCAAAGCTCGTTGGAAGACATTTTTGTTACTCTGGTGAATGAAACGACATGAACTTTCCCGCAATAAAAGCCATCTATCTGTTTGAGAT
>JBPCXK010000297.1:0-5971 GCA_051008635.1 Gammaproteobacteria bacterium | reverse complement strand
GGCGCTGGCTTGATCTTTGGTTCCACAACGCATTTTCTTCTTCTCGGAAATACGACCTGTATTCCTCGTTTCAGAAAATGCCTTGTGAAATCAAATCTCTGCGCGATCATCTCGCCCCGTGGTGAGAAATGCGGGCTAGAAATGACATCGGCCGATTTGGCCCGTGCAACAGGGCGCGTTCGTGGCGCCTTGTATCGATATCAACCATCTTAAAGATCGGAGGGGACCACACAATGGCAGCCAAGAAGAAAACATCGCGTACGAAAGCGAGTGGCAAAAGGGCCGTGGGAACGAGTTCCAGGCAGATGTCTACCGACCTGGAGGCGCACGTCAACGCCCCAGGCCGGGCAGCGCTTGTCAAGCAGGTCCGAGCAAAAATCAAAGAGCTTGGCGTCACGTATCTCTATTTTCAGTTTGTTTCAGTAACCGGCCGCATCGTCGGCAAGGGCATTCCGGCCGATCATTGGGAACGCGTCGCCGAACGAGGATTTCAGCTCGTCTATGGTTCGACGGCGAACCTGTTTGTCGATCGCCACGGCAACTACATCGGTTATGGCCCGGAATCATCGGAACTCGTTGGCATCGCGGATCCGGAGACCTTCTGCCAGCTTCCCTGGGACAAGCGCGTCGCACGGATCTTTTGCACCTGTTTCCGCAACCGTGAGGAAAAGGTCAACCCCGGTGCGCACCTGACCTCGGACTGCCGCGGCAACCTGCGCATCGCCCACGACGAGTTCAAGAAAAAGTACAAGGGCATGCACATGCGCCACGGCACGGAGCCGGAGATGATGTGGCTGAAGCGTGGCGCGGACGGCAAACCGGACGGTGGCGTCACCAAGCCCAACTGTTATCACATCGATCAGTTCGAGGAACTGCGGCCCTCGTTCATGAAGGTCGTGGAATACTCGCAGGCCATGGGGCTCGACATGATCCAGGGCGATCATGAGGACGCGCCGGGGCAGCTCGAGCTCAACTGGATGTTCGACGATGCGATGCGCAACTGCGATCGGCTGACAACTTATCGCCAGATCTGCGCGCAGGTGGCGCGCGAAGACGGTCTTATCGCCTGTTTCATGTCCAAGCCGTTCATGGGCGTCTCCGCCTCTGGTTGTCATCACAACATGTCGTTATGGACCGGCGGTACCGACAAGGTCAATGCTCTGCACCAGAAGCCGGTTGGCGGTATGGATGATGTGTTCTCCTATCGAGAAGGTGGTACGAACCACTTCATGCCGGATCCGAAGCTCGACAAGTACAAACCGGGTCCAGTCGGCCTGCAGTGTATCGGTGGCGTGATGAAGCACCTGGGCGCGTTGACCGCGCTCGGCTCCTCGACGGTCAACTCGTACCGTCGTTTGTGGGATACGGGTTTCTGGGCGCCGGTGTTCGCCGACTGGGGCTACCAGAACCGCACCTGCGCGCTACGTATATCGGCGCCGGGGCGTTTTGAGTATCGATCCGTGGATTCCATGGTGAACCCGTACCTGATGGGCGCGGCGCTGCTCAAGGCGTTCGAGGACGGTATCGACAATGATATCGACCCCGGCGAGCCGGAAGAGCGCAACATCTACGAAGCCATGGAGGCCGGCAAGCAGGTGAAAAAGTTGCCGATGTCGCTCGGCGAGGCGCTCGACAGACTGGAGGACGACGAAGTCATCAAATCCGCGATGCCACACGAGATGTTCAAAGTGTATATGCACTACAAGCGCGACGAATGGGAGCGGTTTAACCACACCGTGACCAACTGGGATCTCGAAACCTATATCGATTGCTTGCCATAAAGTGAGGAAGACCAGATGTGTGGGATAGCAGGACTCATTCACCGCGACAAGAGCAGCAACATCGGCGGTGAGCTGACGGCCATGCTGCAGGCTTTGAAGCATCGCGGGCCGGATTCGACGGGCTTTGCGCTCTACGGCAACGCCTTGAAGAACAAATACGTCATGCGCTTCAAGGTCGCCGAGCAGGAGGATGTCAGGAAAGGCTTCGAGATCCAGGGACAGATGAAGGAACGCAAAGCCACGGTGGACGAGCGCTTGAAGGAATCGGGCGCGAAGATCGAGAAAGAGGATCAGGCAACCGACTACGCGTACCGTTACATCTTCAGCTTTGATGGTGACATGCAACGCCTGACCGATTATGTCGAGGACGTCGACAGCGTCGAGATACTCTCGCTGGGGCATGCGCTGGAGCTGATCAAGGATCTGGGTGATGCCGAGACCGTATCCGATCAGTACGGCCTCGACGATTTCGACGGCACTCACGCCATCGGGCACACGCGCATGGCGACGGAGTCCGACGTCGACATCCGCTCGGCGCATCCCTACTGGGCCTATCCCTATAACGACATTTCGGTGGTCCACAACGGCCAGCTCACCAACTACTGGACGTTTCGGCGGGAGATGGAGCGTCACGGGCACCGTTTCATGTCCAACTGCGATTCCGAGTTGATCGCGGTGTACATCGCGCATCGCATGGGCAAGGGCGACGACCTGGAAGCCGCCATGCATCGTTCGGTCGATGAGCTGGACGGTGTGTTCACCTATGTCGTCGCCACCGGGGATGCGCTCGGCATGGCCAAGGACGTGATGGCCGCCAAGCCGATGGTGCTCTACGAGAGCGATGACCTGATCGCCATGGCCTCCGAGGAAGTCGCGATCCGCAGTATCTTCCCGCACGAGATCAAAACGTTCGATCCCTATGAGGGGGAGGTTCGCGTATGGCAAAACTGAGCGCCAGCGACATGGGCATGCACACCGAGCAGCTCAAGGGGCGCACGCAGCAGGTCTTTTTCTCGCCCAGCGAAGAGGAACGTTTCGCGTCGCCCAACGCGTTCGACGTGGATTTCAACAAACGTGCGGAGTTCGACGCCGCCGCCATGGAAATCAGCGATATCAATAAAAAGATTCGTGAGCTCATGGCGCAGGGTAACGGCACCATTGTCGTCAAAAACCCGGGGGCCAAGCACTCACTGGGCGTTGGCATACTGAATCGCCTGCAACTCTACTTCGAAGGCAGCCTCGGCTACTTCGGCGTTGGCCTGATCGACGGTCCCAACGTGCGCATCAAGGGCCGCGTCGGCTGGTCCTGTGCGGAGAACATGATGTCCGGCACGGTCGTCGTGGAAAACAATGCCGGGTCGACCTTTGGCGCGGCGATTCGCGGCGACGATCTGGTCTGCATGGGCGATGTCGGCTCGCGTACCGGCATCGACATGAAGGGCGGCACGATCATCGTGGGTGGACGCACCGGCGCGTTCAGCGGCTTCATGATGCAGCGCGGCCGTATGGTCGTGCTCGGCGATGCGGGCAAGAACCTGGGCGATTCCATGTACGACGGCACGATCTACGTCGGCGGCAGGATCGAAGACCTCGGTGTCGACGCTGTAGAAGGTGAGATGAACGACGTGGAGGCGAGATGGCTGGAAGCCAAGCTCAAGGCCTACGGTCTCGAGGCGCCCAAGGGCGTGCAGAACATGACCAAGATTGTCTCCGGCAAGCAGCTCTGGAACTACGACAATCTGGAACCGACTGAGAAGAAACTGGTTCTTTAAACCAAAATGCACTTATTGTGATCGCAGAAGGCGAAAAATCTTCGTAGGTTGGTGCTGAGCGTAGCGAAGCCCAACAGCCAGGAGCCGAAGAAACTACTCCATGTTGGGCTTCGCTGCGCTCAACCCAACCTACGGGACTTTAGAAATCCCCCCGACCCCCTTTGAAAAAGGGGGGAATGACGAGGACGAAGTATGACTGCTGAAAAAGCACCGCGACGGGACGCGCCCACAGAGGTGCGCAAACCCAAGCGCGACCCTTACCATCTGGGCAACAGCTTTATGTTTCCGCCCGAGGTGGTCGATGATATTCATATCAAAGCCGAGCTCGGCCGTTACCGGATGCGCGGATTCTCTTTGTTCAAGAAGATCCCGACCTGGGATGACTTGACGTTTTTACCCGGCACGCTGACACGTTTCGTCATCGAGGGTTATCGCGAGAAGTGTCTGACCAGAACGGTTCTCGGCCCTCGCGCCAAACGGCCGCTGGAGCTGGACATTCCGGTTTATATAACGGGCATGAGCTTCGGCGCGCTGAGCTACGAAGCCAAGACCGCGCTTGCGCGAGGGGCGACCATGGCGGGTACGGCGACGTGTTCGGGGGAGGGCGGCATGATCCCGGACGAACGGCGTTATTCCGAGAAGTGGTTTTACCAGTGCATTCAGTCCCGCTACGGCTTCAACCCGCATCATCTGCGTTTGGCGGACGCGTGTGAGTTTTTCATCGGTCAGGGCTGCAAAGTCGGACTCGGTGGGCACCTCATGGGGCAAAAGGTTACTGATCAGGTCGCGGAGATGCGTTCCTTGCCGGCCGGAATCGACCAGCGCTCACCGGCGCGTCATCCAGACTGGTTGGGGCCCGACGATCTCGCGCTCAAGATCCAGGAGATTCGCGAGGCGACCAACTGGGAAATTCCCATTCAGCTCAAACTCGGCGCCGCGCGCGTTTACGATGACGTGCGCATGGCCGCCAAAACCGATCCAGACTGTATTTACATGGACGGAATGGAAGGTGGCACCGGTGCCGGGCCGCACCTGGCTACTGAAGAGACCGGCGTGCCCGGCATCGCGGCGATCCGGCAGGCGCGGCGCGCGATCGAAGACGTCGGCAAGTCGGGGGAAATTTCGCTGATCTACGCCGGCGGCATACGCAACGGCGGCGACGTCGCCAAGGCGCTGGCGCTCGGCGCGGACGCAGTGGCGATCGGTCATTCCTCGCTGATGGCGCTCAACTGCAACAAGGATATTCCGGAAGCCGATTTCGAATCCGAGATGGGTGTCGAGGCCGGTTATTGCTATCACTGCCACACAGGCCGTTGTCCGGTCGGTGTCGCAACGCAAGATCCCAGACTGCGCGCGCGGCTGAATCCAGACGAGGCCGCCGAGCGCGTCTACAATTTTCTGCACACGTTGGCTATCGAATGCCAGATGCTGGCGCGCGCCTGTGGCAAGACCAATGTCCATTCCCTGGAACCTGAAGACCTCGCCGCGCTCACCATGGAGGCCTCGGCCATGGCGCAAGTGCCGCTTGCCGGCACACAACACACTGTCGGTCGTCCCGATATGACGCGTTTCTAGGGGAATTCGACATGGCAAAGACCAAAGACATCGATCACTTCATCGAGACCGACGGCCTGGACAGCGCCCGCGAGAAGGACATCGGGCAGCACATCGGTTACCGCTATGACGTTAACCTCGTACCGGACTACGAACGCATCACGTCGTTTCTCAAAAAATACATGGAGTTCATGGGCTGGGATGATCTGAATTGGCTGGAAGACGTGCACATGGGCTACGAGGAAAACCGCGCGGCGGTGTTCGACCGTAATATTAACGGTTGGGTAACCGTGCCCGAGGACATGAAGCTGCCGGACAATCAGCAGGATCGGGACATGATCGCGCGAGAGTTACTGGTCAAGTTTCAGATGTCCGCCCGGCATCCGCTGGTGGAGCTCAAGAAGGCCTACGCGAAGTTCTGAGCGGACAGATTCGCGCGTGGCGTTCCGGTCCGATGCCTGAAATCGACTCCGGCGAAATCATCCGACTGCAGACGGCCCGCGACGCATTGCGCGATTATTTTCTGGGCTGGCAGTGTCGCGTGCAACAAATCGCGGTGCGCCAGCACGGCGGGCGACCAGATGACGGCATGTGTCCGAGTGTGCGGGTCGGTGACGACATCGAAATTTTGCTTTTCACGCCTGACTGGGCCACGACGAGGGCAGACCCGGGGCCGCCGTAGAGCAGCCCGCCAAGTCACATCTTGATGCCGACCGCCTGTTGTGAAACCGCAACTATTGGGCGGCGGCATGCGGTCGGAGAGGGTACCTATAAAAGGGTAGTAGCCGTGGCCGGTGTTGTGGCGCCGGGCGGGAAATGAGGTTAAAGTTAACCAGTTCAAAGACGTACATGCTGGCACATCAA
>JBPCXK010000296.1:0-5090 GCA_051008635.1 Gammaproteobacteria bacterium | reverse complement strand
TCTCCGATCAGGAACACGCGCCGCTGTTCCCGTGGCTGGGGCATCCGATCGCGGATCTGGAAAATCGCGATGCGGTATTGCTGGTCGGCGCCAATGTACGCGAGGAACAGCCCATTGCCGCGCATCGTTTGCGTAAGGCCGCGCTCGCGGGCGCGAAAGTCATGGCGGTGAACGCGCGTGACTGCGATTTTCGTTTTCCGCTTGCCGTACACGTCGTGCGTGAGCCGTTGCGCATGGTGCATGCGGTGGCAGCGGTGGCCAAAGCTGCTATCGAAGCCGGCGGAGCGACAATGCCCGCCTCTATCTCAGCACTGCTCGGGGATGTGCAGGCAGGAGATGCCGAGCACGCGATCGCCGCAAACCTGCGCGAAGCCGGGCGGGGCAGCGTGCTCCTGGGTGAAGTGTCCACGAGTCATCCAGGCTTCGCGACGCTGCGCGCGCTGGCGCACGTGATCGCGGAGCAGTGCGGCGCGCAGTTCGGTTATTTGCCGGAGGCGGTCAACACCGCCGGCGCCTGGCTTGCGGGCGTGGTCCCTCATCGCGGGCCGGCGGGTGCGCCCGTCAAGTTCGACGGAATCGACGCAAAGGCAATGCTGGAGACGCCGCGAAAGGCGTATCTGCTTTTCGGCGTCGAGCCGGAAGTCGACTGCGAAGATCCGGCGACCGCGTTGCAGGCCATGAATGCAGCGCAGTTCGTGGTGTCGTGCTCGCCATTCGCGAGCCAGTCCGCCCGAGAATACGCCGACGTACTGTTGCCCATAGCGAGCTTTGCCGAGACGTCCGGCACGTTCGTCAATGCGGAGGGACGTTGGCAAAGTTTCAACGGCGCCGCCGCCTTGCCGGGTGAGTCGCGGCCGGGCTGGAAGGTGTTGCGCGTGCTGGGCAACGCGTTCGGCGTCGACGGTTTCGATTACATGGCTTCGATCGAAGTCCGTGATGAGCTCAAGGCGCGTTGCGCAAAACTGGAATTCGACAACAGCCTTGCACCCGACGGCACGAACGAATTGAGTCTGCCGCCGTTGCCGCAGGGAGTCGTCCACTTCTCGTCGGCGCCGGTCTACGCGGTCGACAGTGTGGTGCGCCGCGCCGAACCCCTGCAGCAAACCGTGCATGCGCCGCTCGTCGCGGCGTATATGAACCCGGGGCAAGCCAAGGCCCTCGGACTCGATGAGACCGACAAGGTGACGATTCACCGCAACGGCTCGCAAGCCACGCTGCCGCTGGTGATCGACGAGGGCATGCCCATGGATTGCGTGTGGACGCCTGCGGGTGTCGAGAGCGTACCCGGCCTCACGGGTGGCTGGGGCCCGGTGGAATTGAGCAAAGCGTAGTGGAAGCCGCGGGCCCAATCTGGACCATCAGTTTGATCGTCGCCAAGATCGTGGCGATCATTCTGCCTTTGATGCTGTGCGTCGCCTATCTCACCTTCGCGGAGCGCAAGATCATCGGCTTCATTCAGATGCGCATCGGGCCCAATCGGGTCGGCCCGCGCGGCTGGTTGCAGCCGATCGCGGACGTCGTGAAGCTGTTGACCAAAGAGGTCATCGTGCCGAGCAACGCGAGCCGCGCATTGTTTTTCACCGCACCCGTGTTGTCCATCGCGCCCGCGCTCGCGGCCTGGGCCGTCATTCCCTTCGCCGACGGCGTGGTGCTGGCGGACATCAACGCCGGTTTGTTGTACGTGCTCGCGTTGACCTCGCTCGGCGTGTACGGGGTGATCATCGCCGGCTGGGCGTCGAACTCGAAATACGCGCTGCTCGGCGCGATGCGCTCGGCCGCGCAGATCGTTGCCTATGAGATCGCCATGGGGTTTGCGCTCGTTGGTGTGTTGATGGCCGGCGGGAGCCTGAACCTCGGCGCTATCATCGCGGCGCAGCAGGGCAGTATTCTGCACTGGTTCTGGTTACCGTTGCTGCCCCTGTTTCTGGTGTACTTCATCTCGGGGGTGGCCGAGACCAATCGCGCGCCGTTCGATGTGGCGGAGGGTGAGTCGGAGATCGTTGCCGGGTTTCACGTTGAGTATTCCGGTATGGCGTTTGCGGTCTTCTTTCTCGCCGAATACGCAAACATGATCCTGATTGCCGCGTTGACCGCGGTGTTGTTTTGCGGCGGCTGGCTGTCGCCGCTCGAGGGCTGGGCGGATTCGTCGTTCGATATACCCGTGATCGGTCTGCTGCTCGGCAATGGCGTGCATTGGTTTTTGATCAAGACATCGTTCTTTCTGTTTGTGTTTCTGTGGTTACGTGCGACTTTCCCACGTTATCGCTACGATCAGATCATGCGTCTGGGATGGAAAGTATTTATCCCTATAACGTTGGTGTGGATTTTTGTCGAAGGCGCCGCCGTCGCCGTCAAACTGCCGCCGTGGTTCGATTGACAGGAGCGCGCTGATGCAACACTTCTTCAAAAGCTTTCTGCTCGTGGAACTGATACGGGGTCTGCGGCTGACGGGCCGGCGTTTGTTTTCGAGGAAATTTACCGTGCAGTATCCGGAAGAGAAAGCGCCGCAATCGCCGCGCTTTCGCGGACTCCACGCGCTGCGCCGTTATCCGAGTGGCGAAGAACGCTGCATCGGTTGCAAACTGTGCGAGGCGGTGTGCCCGGCGCTGGCGATCACTATCGAGTCCGAGGAACGTGACGATGGCACGCGCCGCACGACGCGCTACGACATCGATCTGTTCAAGTGCATCTATTGTGGATTCTGCGAAGAGGCGTGCCCGGTGGACTCAATCGTCGAGACCCGGGTGTACGAATACCACTTCGAGAATCGTGGCGAGCAGATAATGACCAAGCAACAATTGCTCGCCATCGGCGACAAGTACGAAGCACAGATTGCGGCTGATCGGGCGGCGGACGCGCCTTACAGGTGATCTACAGATGCGACAGATGTGGAAGCGGCCTCAGAGGGTGCTGTGAAACTACGTTTGTAGGTTGGGCTGAGCGCAGCGAAGCCCAACGTGAGATGGCGCCTACAGGCAGCAGCTCGTTGGGCTTTGCTGCGCTCAGCACCAACCTACGCCCGCACTCGAGTTTAACAGACCCTCTGCAGCCGCGAATAGACAAGCGCTTTTTGATTCGCGGCTGAAGCTACTCCCACCAACACACAGAAAGAATGACTTTCCAGCAGTTCGTTTTCTACTTTTTCGCACTCGTCATGATCGCCTCGGCGCTGTGCATGATCACGTCGCGCAATCCCGTGCATGCGGCGCTGTTTCTGGTGCTCACGTTTTTTACCAGCGCCGCGATATGGATGTTGATGGAGGCCGAGTTTCTCGCCATCACACTGGTGCTCGTCTATGTCGGCGCGGTGATGGTGTTGTTTCTGTTCGTGGTGATGATGCTCGATATCAACGTCGCCAAATTGCGCGCCGGCTTCATCGGCTACCTGCCGCTTGGCATCGCAGTCGCGGCAATCATGGTCTTCGAAATGGCGATAGTCGTGACATCGGAGACGTTCGAGCGGCCCAATCCGGATCCGGCGCCCGCGGGCTTCAGCAATACCGAAGCGCTTGGCGCCGTGCTGTACACGGATTACGTGTACCCATTCGAGATCGCGGCCGTGATTCTGCTCGTCGCCATCATCGCGGCGATTGCGCTGACCATGCGCAAGCGTCCGCAAACCAAGTATCAGAATCCGGCCGAGCAAGTCGTCGTGCGGCGCGAAGACCGGGTGCGCCTGGTCAGCATGGGCAGCGAAATCCCCGCTGACCCCGCTCTGGCGAAGGAGGGGATGACTACGGGCAAGGAAGGCGGCGCATGATTGCGCTGTCGCACTTTCTGCTGCTCGGCGCGATTCTGTTCGCCATTGCGGTCGCGGGAATTTTTCTGAATCGCAAAAACGTCATCATTTTGCTTATGTCCATCGAGCTGATGCTGCTGTCGTTGAACATGAACTTCATTGCATTCTCCCACTTCCACAATGACATCGCGGGGCAGGTGTTCGTGTTCTTCATTCTGACCGTCGCCGCGGCGGAAGCCGCGATCGGACTGGCGATCCTGGTGGTACTGTTCCGTAGTCGCAGTACGATCAATGTGCAGGATCTGGATTTGATGAAAGGCTAGCCAGGCCGATTGCCACCATGAAAATAATTTACCTCGCCATCCCGCTACTGTGTCTGATCGCCGCGGCCATCGTCGGGCTTTTTTGCCAGCAGATCAGTCGCACGCTGGCGCACCGATTGACTATCGGCGCGGTGGGTGTCGCGTTTTTCCTGTCCCTGATCGTTTTCAAGCACATCGTAGTCGACGATGCCGGCGCCTTTAATGGCGCGGTCTATACGTGGCTGGTGTCCGGCGATGTGCGTTTCGAGATCGGTTTTCTCATCGACAATCTGACTGCCTTGATGATGTGCGTGGTCACGTTTGTGTCGCTGATGGTGCACATCTACACCATTGGCTATATGCATGACGATCCGGGCTATCAGCGCTTCTTCAGCTATATCTCGCTGTTTACTTTCTCCATGCTCATGCTGGTGATGTCGAACAACTTTCTGCAGCTGTTTTTCGGCTGGGAAGCGGTCGGCGTCGTGTCCTACCTGCTAATCGGCTTTTGGTACACGCGCGAGTCGGCCATCCGCGCGAATCTCAAGGCTTTCCTGGTCAACCGGGTCGGCGATTTCGGATTCTTGTTAGGTATCGCCGGGGTGTTGTATTTCTTCGATTCGCTAAACTACGCCACCGTGTTCGGGTTGGCGCCCACGGTTAGCGGGGCGACGATCATCATTTTGGGCGACGCCCCGTGGTCTGTGTTGACGCTGATCTGCATACTGCTGTTCATCGGGGCGATGGGAAAGTCGGCGCAGTTTCCGCTGCACGTGTGGCTGCCCGATTCGATGGAGGGACCCACGCCGATCTCCGCCTTGATCCACGCGGCGACGATGGTGACGGCCGGCATATTCATGGTGGCGCGCATGTCGCCGCTCTTCGAGCTGTCTACGACGGCGCTCGGATTTGTCATGTTCATCGGCGCGGTGACGGCGCTGTTCATGGGCCTGCTCGGCCTCGTTCAGCACGACATCAAGCGCGTGGTGGCCTATTCTACGCTGTCGCAGCTCGGTTACATGACCGTGGCGCTGGGCGCATCCGCCTAC
>JBPCXK010000295.1:0-14882 GCA_051008635.1 Gammaproteobacteria bacterium | reverse complement strand
GTAAATACGTGTTCTCGATTGGCGCGTTCTTTGTGAGCTGCCAGGCTGTACCCACCAATCGCGAGGTTCTCACTCACCGAAAGATCGGGAAAGAGCCTGCGGCCCTCCGGCGCCAGGGCTATTCCCAAGCGGACCCTTTCGCGCGGGCTGAGGTCGGTGATGTCGTTGCCGTAGTAACTTATCGAGCCCGCATGTACGCCGACGTGACCTGCGATAGCCATTAGCGTCGATGTCTTTCCGGCGCCGTTGGCGCCGATCAATCCAAACGCTTCCCCTTCGCCGACTGCGAACGACAGGTCATGGACGGCGCGAAACTGACCGTAGCCGCAGCTCAGGTTGCGGATCTCAAGCATTTGCGACCTCTCTGCCGAGATATGCTGCTTTCACATCCGGCTGCGCCATTACTTCTTCAGGAAACCCTTCGGCCAGTATTCGGCCGTTGTCGAGGACTATCAAATGGGAGCACACCCGTACTACCTCACCCAGGTTGTGCTCAACGAGCACGACGGTCCTGCCCTGGCTGATAACGTTCAAAATCGTATCCGCAAGGGTCGCGGCCTCGGCCTGATTGAGTCCCGCCAGCGGCTCGTCCAGTAACAACACGCCTGGATCCAGCGCCAGGGCGCGCGCCAATTCGAGTCTCTTCAGATATCCCAATGGCACATGGGCTGGCATGCTGTCGGCGGCATCGCGTATTCCAACGAGGTCAAGAAGCTGCATGGCTCGGGTACGGGCGCCCTTACGATCAACCGACAAAAAGGCCTTTACGGGAGAAATGGTATCGTCATAACCCGCTGCGACAGAGACGTTTTGTACCACTGTCATATCACGAAACGGTCGGGTGATCTGCTGTGACATACCGAGACCGCCGCGAACGCGCTTGTGCGTCGGAAGGCCATCGATCTTTTCCCCATTCAAATACACCGAACCGCGCGCAGGTGTAATCTCGCCCGTGATCACCTTCATCAAGGTCGATTTTCCTGCCCCGTTAGGACCGATCAAACCCAGCAATTGGCCGCGCTCGACGGCAAACGAAACATCACTCAACGCCGTGACGCCACCAAACCGGACGGTGATGCCGGAAACAGAAAGCGGATTGTTTATTGTGACTTTACCCGATTCCATGCTGATGAAAACAGGCCGGCCAGGCCCCCGGGGCTGAAACGCATTACGACAAACACCAGCAGGCCATACATGAGCAGTTTGTAGTCAGCGATAAATTGCAGCCACAACGGCAAGACACTCAGTACCGCCGCCGCGGCTACAACGCCTGCTACGGATCCGATACCACCAACAACAACCATTGCCAGCACGGTAATGGACTCGACAAACCCGAAACTATCGGGATCAATGAACCTGACATCGTGCGCATACAGCGCGCCCGCCAAACCGGCTATTGCCGTTCCCAGGGCAAACGCCGTGAGCTTGAACCGGCCCACATCGATGCCCACCATACGCGCTGCGTCTTCATCGTCGGCGATTGCGTCGAAGACATAACCCATCCAGGCGCGCTTGATGTACACACTGAGCAGTACGACACCGGCAGCAACAACGAGCGCCAGCGCCATAAATCCGGCTTTGCCCAAGCCTGTCGCCGGTATGCCGGCGATACCGAGCTCACCACCCAGAAAATCCTGTTTCCTTACGATTCCCAAGAATAAGAAACCGACGCCCATCGTGGTAATTGCCAGAAAATCGTGTTTGACCCGTAGAGACGCGAGACCAACTATCAAGCCAAGGACTGCGGCGAACACCATCGCCAGGAGCAAAGCCATCACAAAGGGTCCGCCGGCTTTTGTAACCATCGCGGCGCAATAAGCCCCCGTGCCATAAAACGCTGCATGGCCAAGGCTGATCTGGCCGCAAAACCCGGTTATCAGATTCAGGCTCAGTGCGAATATCACGCTAATCGCCATCACAGTAATGACGCTGATGTAGTACTCCATCAGGCTTTTCCCAATAGCCCATGTGGCCGGAACATGAGAACGATAATGAGAAAAGCGAATGCGATCGCGTCGCGATCCATCAGATCATCGAGATAAATCGTGCCAAACGCTTCGATAACACCGAGCAGCATTGCCGCGGCTAAGGCGCCACGGACGTCCCCCAGGCCGCCCAGCACAATGATCGCCAACGCCTTGTAGCTGGCGACGCTGCCCATTGTAGGTTCCACCAGATTGTTCAACAAAGCCACCATAACGCCGGCAATGCCAGCGAGCGCTGAGCCAATAAAAAAGTTCAGGTAGCGAACGCGGATGATGTCGACGCCAAAGGACTCCGCCATCTGCGGATCGGTTACCGTCGCGCGCCAGGCAACACCGGTACGTGTTCTTCCGGACAACACCGCCAACACCGACATCAGTGTCAGTGCGCCGACAAACGTCCAGATTTCCGCTTCTTTGAACGACATGCCAAACAAGGTCAATCGACCATAAAGAGGCGGGTTCGCGTACGACAGACCATAAGGGCCGAACACAATACGAAAGGTCTCTTCCATGGCAATGAACAGACCGATGGAAGCGATCAGCGCAACATAAGGTGGACGATGCAGAATTGGCTGGTAACAAAACCGGTAAATCAACACGCCGCACACGCCAACAATCACCACCGCGCAAACCAATGCCAACAAGACACTGTTAGTCGAATTGGTAACGATTACCCCGATGTATCCGCCAAGCGTGAACAAACCGGCATGGGCGACATGCAGGATGCGCAGCAGGCCATATACCAATGTCAGGCCAACCGCTATCAAGGCATAAATGCTGCCCTGAACCAGCCCCTGAACAAAGAGCTCGAAATACAACATGGCGGAATCTATTCTCGGAGCATCCGGTAGTCCGGTGGCGAGCCACCGCACAAACCATGTCGAAACGCGGCGCAGCATCGCTGCGCCGCGCAATCGATTGATCAGGCGTCAGGTGGAGCCAGCAACTCTGGGTCGCTGATTATCGAATGCCGGCGCCAGGCGCCATCCTTGACCATCTGCACCTGTACGTCTTTTTTTACTTCACCCAGCGCGTTAAAGGAGATCGTACCAGTTGACGCGTCCAGGCTAACTCCGGCAATCGCGTCACGAATCGCCTTGCGATCATCGGCGCCCGCCTGCTGCATCGCCCAGATCGCAACCTTGACCGCGGTATGCGCCGACGCGGCCACCATGTCGGTTTTATATCCGGCCTTTTCTTCGAATGACTGAATAAAGTTCCTGGTTTCAGCGGAATCTGAATCGCGATCCAGAGACGTTGTGATGATGACTCCCTCCGCGGCGTCGCCCGCAATCTCGATAAACTTTTCGGAGTCATAGCCCTCCTGGCCCACGATGACGGCTTCTACTCCGGCGGCGCGCAACTGGCTAACCAGCGGCCCGGCCGTGAAGAAATACCCGGACGCGTAGATAGCCTCGGGCGCGTCGACCTTTACCGACGCCACGATCGGGCCGAACTGGCGGTCTTTAATACCGTAATCGTATTCGTTGACGATACTGATACCAAATTGACCGGCAACTTCCTTGAAACCGTTCGCCAGGGACTGACCGAAGTCGTTGTTTAGCGTAATCAGGACGACCTTTTTCTTGGCAAGACTCTCACCGATCAGTTTTGCACCCGCGCGTCCTTGTACCTCCCCTACGAAGGACGTCCTGAAGACATAGTTGCCGGCGCGAGTGATATCCGGATGTACAGCATACGCCGATATATATGGCACGCCCGATTCCTGGAATACGCCCGCCGCGGCACGCGTAGGGCCCGAGTAACTCCCCGATACTGCGACGTTCACTCGATCTTGCTCAATAAGCTTATTGGCAATTGGCACCACTTCCTTGGGTGACGCCTGATCGTCATACACCACAAGCTCGATCTGCCTGCCGTCGACCCCACCAGTGGCGTTGGCTTGCTCGGCCGCCAATTCCGCGCCGGTTAAAGCCGATTTCCCGTCAGCGGCGGCAAATCCGGTCAGTGGTATGTTGATCCCGATCTTTACTGTATCCGCAAAAGTCGCACCGGCAACGGCAGTCGTCGCCAACACCAGCGCCGCACCTATGCCTTTTATTATGTTCATCTCATTTCTCCTGTCTTTTACTGGCCGCACACGGCTACTTATTTTTTCGCAACACCTATAAACTCGGGCTTCCCCAAATTATAAGCCACCCGTTTCATCAGCACCCAGTCTAAAAACACCGGCTGCAAACGACATGATCGTCATCGATGGCCAATCGCTCACTCTCGCGCAGTTCGCTCGCGCCGTATTCGACGGCGAAGCTTGCGAACCGTCCCAGTCTGCACGCGTGCGGATCGCAGCGGCGCGCCGGACAGTCGAAGAGGTCGCGGCACGCGAAGCGCCCGTCTACGGCGTAAACACTGGATTCGGGGATCTTGCGGGCGTGCGGATCGATCCGGAGAATCTGCTGATTCTGCAGGAGCGTCTGATTCTCAGCCACGCCGCAGGCGTAGGCGATCCCCTGCCGGACAACGCGGTGCGGGGCATGTTGCTGCTACGCGCCAACACGTTGGCGCGCGGCCATTCCGGGGTGCGTGTGGAGATCGTGCAAGCGTTGCTGGCGTTTCTGAATGCGGGCGTATTGCCGGTCGTGCCGAGTCGCGGATCGGTCGGCGCGAGCGGTGACCTCGCACCGCTTGCCCATCTGGCTTTGCCATTGATCGGCAAGGGCCGGGTGAGAATAAACGGCGAAGAGCGTCCCGCCGCCAAGGGTCTGGAGGCGGCCGGTGTAGATACCATAGTGCTTCAGGCCAAGGAAGGTCTGGCGCTCATCAATGGCACGCAGGCGATGTCGTCGTTGCTTGCGATCGCAGCGCTCGAAGCGCGATGTCTGGTCAGAATCGCCGATCTGGCGGGCGCCATGTCGACAGATGCGTTGCGCGGAACGGATGTCGCGTTCGACCCACGTTTGCATGCGCTACGAGCGCATCCCGGTCAGCAGACGAGCGCGGCAAATCTGTGGCGGCTCATGCAGGGCTCGGGAATTCGGGAATCGCATCGCCACAACGATGTGCGCGTGCAGGATCCTTACAGCGTGCGTTGCATCCCGCAAGTCCACGGCGCAGCGCGGGATCTGCTCAGCGATGTCGAAAACCGCCTTGCTGTGGAGATGAACTCCGTGACCGACAATCCCATCGTGTTCCCTGAGGAAGGGGAAATACTTTCGGGCGGTAATTTCCACGGCGAGCCAATGGCGTTCGCCGCCGACACGCTGGCGCTTGGCGTGGCCGAGCTTGGCGCGATCAGCGAGCGGCGCCTGGAGAAACTCACTAACACGGCGTTCTCGGCGCTGCCGCCGTTTCTGGTCGAAGATGCCGGTTTGAACTCCGGCTTCATGATCGCGCAGGTAACGGCTGCTGCGCTCGCCAGCGAGAACAAAACGCTATGTCACCCGGCGTCGATTGATTCCATTCCCACGTCGGCAGACAAGGAAGATCATGTTTCGATGGGCATGTGGGCCGCGCTCAAGCTGCAGCAGATCGTAGCTAATTCCCGCCGAATACTGGCTATCGAGCTGCTCGCCGCCACGCAAGGCATCGATCTTCTCCGCCCCCTGCGCTCGAGCGACGCGCTGGAACAGGTGCACGCAGCGCTGCGTCAACGGGTACCGGTCTGGAAACAAGATCGCGAGATGGCCGCGGATATCGGCGCGGCCGAGGCCTTTCTAGCGGAGCTGAATTCGTCTATTCTGGATTGAGCTGAGAATGATCGAGGAGTGAACTATGGCGGGCGGTTGGGCTCGAGATGGAGCAGTGCAGGATCAAATTGATGCCAGTGTCGAAGACGCCGTTAAACTGGCTCGAAGCCGGCTGCCGCATGGTGACAGCTTAAGTCACTGTGAGGAATGTGAGACCGCAATCCCGGAAGCTCGTCGCAAGGCAATCTCCGGTGTGCGCCTCTGTGTTGACTGCCAGTCCGCGCTCGACGAGCAACAGCCAAACCTGACCGGCTATAACCGTCGCGGTAGCAAAGACAGTCAACTGAGGTGACCTGCGCGCCTCATCAGCAGCACTGTATAGATCTCCTCAAAGGACGCCGGAAGGCTTCAAACCCAGGCAGCCGTCATTCGGTAGCGCAGGGCTCTGAAATGGCGGCGTGCGACTCGTCCGCAGTCTCAAGGTTTGCCTAGTAACAACTACCTGCGCCTGGCCGGACTGTTTTTCGTCCACAGTTTCTCACGCGGCATTCTACTGTCGGTTATTCCGCTGCAGACGCTGGCGTTGACCGGCGATGCCCAGCGCACCAGCACGCTGCTGTTCGCAGTGAGCGCAGGCGGAATTCTGGCAGCGTTGATGACACCCATGGTTATTCAAAGGGTGGGCTCTTATCTGACGTTTCTTCTGGGATGTGCGTTGATGTTCGTTTCCGTCATCCTGTTAGCGTCGAATGATGTTGTGTATTTCTCCGCGGGCTTGTTTTGCCATGTTTTCTCCATCGCAGCGTCTGAAGTCACCTTAACACTCTATATCCTTGCAAAAGTTCCGCGCCGGGAGTTAACCCGCTTTGAGCCGTGGCGAATTCTTTTCACAGTGCTTGCCTTGTGCATTGGCCCGTTTGTCGGTGTCTACTTTCAGAAGACGTTCTTTCATCAATTACCGTATGGCATCAGCGCGATCTTCGTTGTTCTGTCGATTGTTTATTTCCGCTGGCTGGGACTTCACCGGGTGGCGATTCCAAGTTCCCGCTCAATGAACGTCAATCCGATGCGTTATCTCGGCGGGTATTTCTATCAACCACGGCTGCGTCTCGCCTACGCGCTGGTGCTCGCCCGATCCTGCTGGTGGACGATGTTTGTGATCTATACGCCGATCTATGCCGAACGGTCCGGCCTCGGTGAGCTGACGGGGGCTGCTTTGGTGTCTATTGGCACTGCATGGACCTTGTCTGTACCGTTTTGGGGATGGGTAGCCCGGCGTTATGGCGTTCGGTCTTTGATGCAGGTTGGCTTTTTCATCACCAGCGCGCTGACTACCCTGGTATACATATATGCAGGATCTCCAATCGTTGCCTCCATAGTATTGGTGGTCAGTGCACTGGGCGCGACGATGCTGGACGGTGTGGGGAACGTGCTGTTCTACAGGGCAGTCCACGCCAGGGAGCGTGCGGAGATGACCGCTGTTTTTTCTACCTACCGCGACTTGGGTCAACTGGCCACGCCCGGTTTGTATGCCGTATTGTTAACCTTTCTCACGTTACCAGTGGTGTTTTCGAGCGCCGCGGTGTGGATGTTCGTCGCCGGTTATTTTTGCCGATTTATCCCAAGTCGGATGAAATAGAGCTCAGGTATGCAATTCTCCCCAATCAACCCTGGTTCTTCCGCTCAGCCGCGGGGGCTCCCTCAACCCTCCTTTGAAAGAGGGGGCGGATCAAAGAGTCCGCTGACGCGGGTTATTGTTCGATCGCTTAGCCGTTTAAGCTCAGTCTGGAAAATCTATTGTGCCGACTCACTATCGTACGCAGTCCACAAATGAACGGGGCGAACGTCGCGCGACTGCAAATTATCCACGCGGAGAGTATAGCTGTCTCTGCCAAAATAGATTTCAAATTGCTGCCAGCCCCAATTTTTTCTGGTAGTAAGGCGAGTCAGCCACTTATCCTCTTTCTTGTATCTATAGTCTACGCCGTTGCCACCGTGCGAGGCCCGGTAGCGGATCACCTTGTTGTCGATACCCGCCTCGTAGGCTGCTTGTCCCGTGACTTTGACGAGAATATCTTTGAGGCGGTCTTCGTTTTTTTCGCTCGTATTCCGCTCGATCAGAAAATGCCTTGTGAATCCAAATCTCTGCGCGATCATCTCGCCCCGTGGTCAGAAATGCGGGCTCGCTTTGCGTTGATTGGCGTAGAAACGATGGTGCCTCAGGCCAACGAAGGTCCGGCGCTCATCGATGGCACGGTGAATTAGCTGATTTGGTTTCTATAGCGGCTTCAGGGGGTGGCGCTAAACCTGAATGCAGACGTAGGTTGGTGCTGAACGTAGCGAAGCCCAACGGGCCGCTGCCTGAAGACGCTATCGCACGTTGGGCTTCGCTACGCTCAGCCCAACCTACAAAACAGAGTCCAAACGGGCATTTTGCGACACGCCCTTCCGCCAAAAGCGAACCCAGGGCGTCAATCTGCGCAAAGACGCGTCATGGTTCTCCGGAAGTCGTCGGCGATCTCGCCTTCCATCGTGTGACGCCCCGCTTCGACGACGCGTTTGCCGCCGACGATAACATCGCGCACGGTATTTTCGTTGCCGGCGAAGATCCAGGCATCGATCAGGGTGTCGCCTGACTTGCCCGCGAGCAACGGGGCGTCGCTGTCCAGCACCAGCAGATCGGCGCGATAACCCGGTTCGATGCGCCCGATGCGCTGCCCCAGCGCCTGCGCGCCCCCGTCGAGCGCGCGGCGATACAAGCCTGCGCCGGTAGAGGCGCCTTCGCTGTCGGCCAGCACGTTGCGTTCTTTGTGTACGAGGCGCTGGCCATACTCCAGCCAGCGCAGCTCCTCTATCGGGCTTACAGAAATGTGGCTGTCGGAGCCAAAGCCGAAACGTCCACCCTCGGCAGCATAGTCGCGCGCCGGAAACATGCCGTCGCCGAGATTGGCCTCGGTGGTCGGGCACAGCCCGGCGACCGCGCCGCTTTTGGCGAGTCGCTGCAACTCGTTGTTCGTGACATGCGTGGCATGGATCAAGCACCAGCGCTCGTCGATCTCGAAGTGTTCCTGTAACCACTGCACCGGCCGCAGACCGGACCATGCCATGCAATCTTCGACTTCGCGGACTTGTTCGGCAACATGGATGTGGATGCGGCCCTTGCTGTCGATGTTCGTGAAGGCATCGATCACGTGTTCCAAATCGTCAGACGATACTGCCCGTAATGAATGAGGCGCGATGCCGATCTCGACGCAGCGCTCGCGCGCGTAGTGTCTTTGAAGCTCCTCCACCAGTTCGACAAACCGGTCGGCATCGGTGACGAAGCGCCGTTGAGCATCCGCGGGCGAACGCCCATCGAAACCGCCCTGCTTGTACAGCACCGGAAGATGCGTGATACCAATGCCCACACGACGCGCCGCGGAGATCACACGATCGGACATCTCGGTGTGCTGTGTATATGGCTTGCCGCCGGGAGCATTGTGCAGATAGTGGAACTCGCCGACGCCGGTGTACCCGGCCTTTAACATCTCTACATACAACTGCGCGGCGATGGCCTCGACGTCTTCCGGCGTCAACTGCTCGACAAAACCGTACATGACCTTGCGCCACGTCCAGAAGTTGTCGGCTTGCGGGCCACCCGATTCGCAGAGCCCGGCCATTGCGCGTTGAAAAGCGTGGGAGTGCAGATTGGGTATACCAGGAATGACCGGGCCACCGACAAGCACGCATCCCGTCGGCGAACCGCCGACGGCCACGGTGACGATGTCGCCCTCGTCACCGATCTCGATGACCACCGCATCCGCCCAGCCGTCGGGTAGCCAAACAGTCGGACAATAGAGTCTTGTCATCGCACGGACTTCGACGACGCCCAGTCCAGGGCCGCTTCCAGCATGGCACGCAACGCCGGGCGCACTTTCGCTGCGAGCGCAGCCTCATAGTCGAACGGTGGATCTTCGTTCATATACGTCGCGAGCGAGAGTTCGAGCTGAAAGGCGTGAATGCCCTCCTGCGGCTGACCGTAATGACGCGTGATATAACCGCCTTTGAAACGGCCGTCAACGGCCAGCGTGTAGTCGCCGTGGCCCGCTAAGGTGGCGCTCAATCTATCTCGCAATTCACTCGCGCAACTGCTGTTGGACGCAGTGCCCAGATTAAAGTCCGGTAGCTTGCCCTCGAAGAACCGCGGTACATGTGACCGAATAGAATGACAATCGAACAACACGGCGATCCCGTGCTTGCCCTTCAATGCGGACAGCTCCCGCGCGAGACAGTCGTGATACGGCAGCCAGTGCGTAGCACACCGTTCCGCGATCTCGTTATCGTCTGGCGCTTCGCCCTGGACGTAGATGTTGTGGCTGGCGAAAGTCGAGGTAGGAACGAGTTCCGTGTTGCTCGTGCCCGGATACAGGGGTTTGCCGTCAGGTGCGCGGTTGAGATCGATGACATAGCGCGAGTAGACCGCCTGAAGCACACCGATGCCGAGTTCCGCGGCAAAATCGTAGAGGCGCTCCAGATGCCAGTCGGTATCGGGCACGGCTTTGCCCGCCACCGTCATGCGCGCCGCGATGTCAGCGGGTATCTCAGTGGCCACGTGTGGAATGCTCATCAGCACGGGCTGGTTGCCGGGTTGGTATCGGTAGCTTGTCATCCTCGCGTTCCCGGAATCGCCACCGGCTTGCCCCCGTACACCGTTTGCGCTCTGCGATTCAAGCCCACGTTGTAAGCAAGCTGCGCGGGCTCATCGATATCCCACAGGACAAAGTCCGCAACCTTGCCAGGTTCCAGCGTCCCATGTGTACCCGCCATTCCAAGCGCGCGAGCGCCATTGCACGTCACGCCTGCCAGCGCCTCTTCGGACGTTAGCCCAAAAAACGTGCACGCCATGCTGAGCATGAGCAGCAGCGAAGTGACCGGAGAGCTGCCAGGGTTGCAGTCGGGCGCCAGCGCCATCGGTACGCCGTGAGCGCGGAACAGTTCGACGGGCGGTTTGCGCGTTTCGCGCAGGAAGTAAAACGCGCCGGGCAGCAGCACGGCAACCGTTCCGGCCGCGGCCATCGCCTTGACGCTGTCTTCGCTGACATATTCCAGATGATCCGCTGACAGGGCGCCATGGCCCGCAGCGAGCGCTGCGCCACTGAGATCGCTGAGTTGTTCTGCATGTAGCTTGACGGGCAGGCCCAGTTCTCGCGCGCGCAGGAACACTCTTTCGGTTTGCGCGGGACTAAAGCCGATGCTTTCGCAAAAGGCATCGACGGCGTCAGCCAGTCCTGCGTTTGCGACTGCGGGCAGCATGTCGTTGCATACCGCATCGATGTAATCGTCAGACCGCTCACTGAACTCGGGCGGCAACGCGTGGGCGCCGAGGAAAGTGGTTCGAACCGTTACCGGCAATTCGTCGCCGTGCCGCCTTGCGACTTGCAGCATTCGCATCTCGCCGTCGCGCTCGAGACCATAACCGGATTTGATCTCGACCGTCGTGACGCCCTCTGCCAGCAACGACACCAGACGCGGACGCGATTGTTCGTACAGCGCATCACTATCCGCTGCGCGCGTTGCCTTGACCGTGGACACGATGCCCCCGCCTGCGCGGGCGATTTCCTCGTAGCTTGCACCGTTGAGGCGTTGTTCGAACTCGCCCGCGCGATCACCGCCGTAGACGAGATGCGTGTGGCAATCGATCAGGCCAGGCGTGATCCAACGCCCGCCTGCCTCTTCGGTATCCGCACCCGAATATTCCTGCGGCAAACTGCGGCGCGGGCCCACCCATGCGATCTTGCCATCATGGACCACGAGCGCACCGTCGCGCACGGCGCCATAAGGCTCGCCGCCGTCCGTCATCGTGGCAATGTTGGCGTTGGTCCAAACGCGCATCCGGGTTCAGCCCGGTTTCAGCATCGGCAGATTCAAATTGTGCTCGCGTGCGCACTCGATGGCGGTTTCGTATCCCGCGTCGGCATGACGCATCACTCCCGTTGCCGGATCGTTCCACAGCACGCGCTCGATGCGTCGCGCGGCCTCCTCACTTCCGTCGCATACGATCACAAGGCCGGCGTGCTGGGAAAACCCCATGCCCACGCCACCGCCGTGATGAATGCTGACCCAGGTTGCGCCGGACGCGGTATTCAACATGGCGTTCAGCAACGGCCAGTCCGACACCGCATCGGAGCCGTCCTTCATGGCTTCGGTTTCCCGATTGGGGCTTGCTACGGAGCCGGAATCGAGATGATCGCGGCCAATCACGACAGGCGCCTTCAGCTCACCGCTGGCGACCATCTCGTTGAATGCCAGACCAAGCGCATGGCGCTGCCCCAGGCCGACCCAGCAAATGCGCGCCGGCAAACCCTGGAACCGGATGCGTTGCCGCGCCATGTCGAGCCAGTTGTGCAGATGCGGATCGTTCGAAATGAGCTCCTTGACCTTCGCGTCCGTGCGATAGATATCCTCGGGATCACCCGACAGCGCGACCCAACGGCACGGGCCGACGCCACGGCAAAACAAGGGGCGGATGTAGGCAGGCACGAAACCGGGGAAATCGAATGCGTTGTCGACGCCGGTTTCCTTCGCCATCTGGCGGATGTTGTTGCCGTAATCCAGCGTCGGCACACCCTCATGATAAAACCCCAGCATCGCACGGACCTGCTCGGCCATCGACGCCTTGGCCGCGGCCACCACACCATCCGGATCCGTGTCACGCCGTGTTTCCCACTCAGACAGACTCCAGCCCGCAGGCAAATATCCGTTCAGCGGATCGTGCGCGCTGGTCTGGTCGGTGACGACATCGGGGCGAACGCCGCGTTTGAGCAACTCCGGAAAAACTTCGGCCGCGTTGCCGAGCAAACCCACGGAGACGGCCGTGCCGGTGGTTCTGGCCTTGTCGATGATGTCCAGCGCCTCATCGATCGTCCGCGCTTGTTCGTCCAGGTAACCGGTTCGCAAACGCATTTCGATGCGGCTGGCCTGGCATTCGACGGACAGTAGCGAGGCGCCCGCCATTGTCGCGGCCAGCGGTTGCGCACCCCCCATGCCGCCGAGCCCGCCGGTGAGAATCCACCTGCCACCCAGATCGCCGTCGTAGTGTTTGCGCCCGACCTCCGCGAAGGTTTCATACGTGCCCTGGACGATCCCCTGACTGCCGATATAGATCCACGAGCCCGCGGTCATCTGTCCGTACATCATGAGACCCGCGCGGTCGAGCGCGTTGAAATGCTCCCAACCGGCCCAATGCGGCACGAGGTTGGAATTGGCGATCAACACCCGCGGCGCGTCCTCGTGCGTGCGAAACACGCCCACCGGCTTGCCGGACTGAACCAGCAGCGTTTCGTCGTCCCCGAGCTCCTTGAGACTCGCAACGAGCTGATCGAAACACGCCCAGTCACGCGCCGCTCTGCCGATGCCGCCGTACACCACGAGCTCTTCGGGTTTCTCGGCCACCTCGGCGTCGAGGTTGTTCATCAGCATGCGCATAGGCGCCTCGGTGAACCAGCTCCTGCAACTCAACTTCACGCCATGCGGCGCGCTGATGTTACGGGTGTTGTCCAGGCGGCTCATGACGGATCGCTAGCCTTATTTCTTCCGATACTCGAACGACTTGTCGAACCTGCCCAGAACATACTCACCACAGGTCGTCGCTTCGAACTTGGCTTTGTCGTTGCCCTTACAAACGACCGACGGATCAACCACCGTCTCGAAATCCGGATCGACAGCCGCGACCAGTGAGTAACGCTCCCGGCGCGAGGTGTTGATAACGCGATGCGGTGTGGAACGAAAACGGTCGTTCGTCCAACGTTGCAACAGATCACCGACATTGACTACCACCGTATTTTCGATGGGATGCGCTGTGACCCAATCACCGTGCTTGTCCTGCACCTGCAGACCGCCGATGTCGTCCTGACAAAGCAGCGTGAGGCAGCCGAAGTCCGTGTGCGGCGCGACACCAAATTGATCATCCCCAAGCTCTACCGGCTGGGGTGGGTAATAAACCAGCGATCCCCTGGATATGGGTGCGTCGAAGCTATGATTGAAGCTGCCTGCGGCGATGTCCATGGCCGTCGCGAAGGCTTTGAATAAATCCTTGCCACAAGCATTGCAGGCTTCGAGATACGGATAGACCTCGTCTTTGAAACCGGGATCGAACGCCGGCCAGCGATTGGCAACCAGAAACGGATTCGAATTCAGGCGTGGATCCGTGTCCGCCAGCTCGAGTCCCCAGACAAAGCTTTCCTTGAGATCGGCATGGGCGTTGTCATACATTTTCGACTGCCCAACAGCCAGAAACCCGCGATGGTGCTCGTCCATGGCGACCTCGTTCTTCTGATCGAGCGGACAATCGAAGAATCGTTTCGCCGCAACGCGCGCATTGTCAATCACGGCGTTCGGGATACCGTGATTGATCACATAAAAGAAGCCGACGTTCTCCACCGCGCGGAGTAACGTCTCGGCGGTCCGCCTGACGTCGCCGGTCTTGCGCAAGGGCTCGATATCGACCACAGGAATGATGCTGGCGTCGATGTGTTTTGCGCTTGCGTAACTCATTTCGAATTCGATTTACCGGTAATAGCCAACATGGTCGCCCCGCAAGCTTACGCCCAAGCCGCTGAGCAGGCGATTTGCGTAGCAAAAATAGCCGCAGACCTGATTCACCTCCAGAATTTCGCCATCACTTGCGCCGGCGTCGCGGGCCGCCTGGACGTCTGCGCTATCCATCGCGCCCGGCTCCAAGGTCAGCTTTCTGGTGTACCGCAGCAGCGCATGCTCCTTCTCAGTAAAAACCTTCTCGAGATCGCTTGATTTTAACGCTTCCAGCATAGCGTTTGCCCGTTCAGGTTTGCCAAGAAGATCAGTGAAATTGGCCGAATGATTAGCATAACTATAGTCACACTTGTTCAGCATGCTGGTGTAGGTACCAACCAGCTCCAGAAACCACAGAGGCAAGGTGTTATTGTCGTCATGCAAAACTGCTTTGTACAAGCCTACGTGCGCATCCATGGTATGTGGGCGCAAGCTGTGAACACGCATCACATTATCCACTGTGCCCGCGGGCGTGCGCGCGCGGTCCAAGGCCGCTTTCAACTCGGGTCCAGCGCTGTCATCCGAAATCATTTGTATCCAGGCGCTCATGGCTCATTCACATCAAGTCTTTTTCAAATGGATATCGCGTCATTCTGTGCACGATGACCGAATACCGGTTCGCCAGGAACTCCTCCGAAACCGCAAAAGACCTCTCCGACAGTCGCGAAACGTGATGCCAGCC
>JBPCXK010000294.1:0-3632 GCA_051008635.1 Gammaproteobacteria bacterium | reverse complement strand
GTCGCGCGGATACCACGAATCGTCGTTGTGGTCGGCCCAAACCGTGTTGAAGAAGTTGTGGTTGGCGCCGTAGACGTGGATGCCGCTTTTGGTCGTCGAGTCCACCGGAGTGAGCGTCGAGCCAGCTCGGTCATAGATGCGGGTGCCGGGCAAGGTACCGAGGTCGCCATCGGCGGCCGGGAGGATCACGAAGTATGGCACTTCTGTCAGCACCAATGGCAGTGACATGAAGCCGTCGGTGGGCGCGATCGAGGAGACTGATCCGATCGAAAACGGAGTCTCGCTCTCGGCGTTGAGTACGAAAGCAGCCACCGAAGCCTCTCCACCGCGCGAGTGACCGGAGACGGAGATCTTGTTCAGGTCGATGTGATTCACAAAGCGCCCGGCAAAGAAGTCCGGATAGTTGATGAATGTGGTCGGGTCGTGCATATGCGACCACAGCTCGAGATGCTTGAGAATCAGCGTGCCGCGCTCGTCTATCCACTGTGGGACGAATTCAGCAGTCAAGTCGAAGGCGTCGATCGACACCGCGATCACCCCGTGACTGGCGAGCACGTCCAGCAGATTCATATAGCCGTGATGATTCGGTGTGCGATCCTCGACAGGGCAAGACTCATGATTATGCTTCAGGCTGGCAAGCTCTGCGTTCGTGATGATCCCGTCCTGATGTTCGGCAATCACGTCGTCGATCGGTCTTCCGTCCGTGGCTACCTCGCAGATGCGGTGGTTGCCGTGCTGGATAACGAACAAGGGATGCTGGCCCAGCACGACCGGGGTATTGACACCCGCACTCGTGGCCGGATAACGCACGACCGCGCGCAGATCGACGTTTGTTGCGTTGCGCATCGTCGCGAAGAAGTCGTCCTGGTCGTATTCCGCTTGTCCGACGTCATACGGGCCCCTGTCCCAGGGATCTTTGGCCACGATGAACCCGATCTGGTCGGCGCCGTCGAGAAAGTCGACTTCCTCGTCATAGCGGTTGTCGGACTCATAGTCTCCCGAACTCTCGGCGGCATTCAGGCCGAAATCGACGACGACGTCGTACTCGCCCAAGGTCAGCGGCCCGTGCCAGATGGGAGTGTCGGTTGCGTTGATGCAGTCGGCCTTGACGGGATGGATCTCGATGCCGCCCGACGCGTCGTCGTCCACCAGGTCGGTCGCGCCGCCCATGTCCGGGTTCCAGCCGGGCGCGTCGCGATGGGGGACGACATAATAGGCAGCATAAGATCCGCCCGGATGGTCTACCGGAACATAGGTGGGATCGACCGCCCCATACACCGTGTCGCCATCGACGGCGAAGGAGTCCGCGAACTGAAAATAGGGCGGATTCGGACTGCTGACGGGGCGACCGGCGATGTCCATGGTCGGCCCGCCGATCGGATAGTACAAGTACAGAATGTAGGCGGTGTCGCGGCCGTAAGAGACAATGTCTTCCTCGCGTACTCGGTCGCCATCGCGATCATTGAGGTCGAACCGCTGCGCGATGATGTCGTACACACCGCGCCGCTGCCGCGCGCTCTCCCAGGCGCGCACCGTGAAGCCGCCTTGTGCGTCTGCCTGCACGCTCAGCGCAGCGTCGGTGCCGCGCTCGCCGGTTAGGTCGCGCACCCTGTCGCCGACGTACCACTGGCGCTGGTTCTCCACAATTGAAATCTCGAGCGTCTCCCCGGACAGGAAGTTGCGGCCGGTGACGAAAAAGTCCTGCTTCCGAGCTTCCGCGCTATTGACGAGGCAGCCCGCGGCATCGGATGGGTACACCATCGGGCTCTTGCGCGCGACGATCGGCAAGTCGAGTCGCGAGATCGGGTCTCCGACAGGCAGCTTTAACGGTGCGGTTTCGTTCTTGGGGCCGCGTCCGACCGGATGTACCGAAAGCGTCAGCTGCCGGCCGGCGAGGTGCCTTTGCGCTTCCTCGAAGCTGCGAAACGAATACGGCGCGAGCGGCTGGCTGGGGTCACGGCGCTTGGAGCACCCGACCACGCCCGTGTGATACCACAATAGAAAGGGCTCGATGTTGCCGCGTTGATCGGTGCTGACCCGCGCGAAACTGATCGCCGCGTCGCGGTCTGGGATCTCTCCGTCAATGCCAAGGCGTACCTCAAACAGCTGGTGCGGTTCGAGGCCGCTGACCGATAGCTCCAGGCTGGAACCCACCTCGAGCGTTTGGATGTCACGCCCACCCGCGTCAAGCGCGTGTATCCCCAGCTTGGGCACGCTCTGACACGCAGCGACGAACGCCACTAAGCCGACGACCAGGAACCGATGAGGTTGCATGAGTTGCTCCCTTCCATTCTAAGAAAAATGGAGGTCTGTTTTTATTTCTCCCTTTTTTACTATTCTCCGCTTATTAAAACCATCTTCCCAAACTACCAGATCGAATTTGAGCTAATACATTTAAACCGACACACTGCCAGCTAACCGGCAATAGCCCGCGTCCTGCCGTTGTCGTCAATGGCAACGAATACGAACACGCCTTCCGTTACTTTGTTTAACTCAGTCGAGCCCTGATTGGCTATCCATACTTCAACTTGCACGTGAATAGAGCTGCGTCCGACCGATGAAATGTCGGCAAAACAACTCACGACGGCGCCGACTTTTACCGGCACCATAAAATTCATTTCGTCGATTGCCACGGTGGCTACCCGGCCTTTGGCTACGCGTTGGGCGGCGACCATGGCGGCCAGATCCATTTGCGAAACCAGCCAGCCGCCGAAAATATCACCACTGGCGTTGGTATCTTTCGGCATGGCGACGGTTTGCATGGTGAGTTCGCCGGCGGGAGAGGGGGCTGTGTCCATTTCAGTCATGCTGCTCATCGGCGGTTTCTACTTATTCGTTGAAGACAAACTCATCATAGGGGGGTAGTGAATTTATGCAAGCCACTAATTACCGTAAACGATGTCAGGCAGCCAAGTCGCCAATGATGGCCAAATTGCGAGCAATAGCAGCATAGCGAGTTGAATTAGTATGAAGGGAAGCACGCCACGATAAATGGCGCTGGTCATAACTTCGTCAGGCGCCACGCCGCGCAGGTAAAACAAGGCGAAACCAAACGGCGGCGTTAGAAATGAGGTCTGTAGGTTAATCGCGATCATCACCCCTAGCCAGATGGGGTCGAGTCCCATGCTGAGTAAAATCGGCCCGACAATCGGCACTACGACAAATGTGATTTCGATAAAGTCGAGAATAAAGCCGAGCAAAAATAAAACCAGCATCACCACAAAGGTTGCGCCGACCACACCGCCAGGCATTTGTGCGAAGAAGTCCTGAATCAGTTCTTCGCCGCCGAAGCCACGAAATACCAGGGAGAATACCGCCGCGCCGATAAGTATCAGAAACACCATGCAAGTGACCCGCAGGGTGGATTGGGCGACCTCGTTCAACATGGCGAAACTCACCTGTTTTCTGAACAGTGCCAGTAAGCTGGCACCGAGCGCGCCCACCCCGGCAGCTTCGGTAGGCGTTGCCGCGCCAGCCAGAATGGAACCCAGCACTACTACGATAAGCAATATCGGTGGAATAATGCTTAACAGTTTTTCGGCTCGCGAAGTTTGTGGCAATTGGCTGCGGTCAATCGCCGGCGCAGCGTCGGGCTTCAGCGCGGCATAAACCAGCAGGTAGCCGATATATAG
>JBPCXK010000293.1:0-4854 GCA_051008635.1 Gammaproteobacteria bacterium | reverse complement strand
ACTGACAACAGCCCACCCAAGCCCCGCTGCCGCGGGGCTTGTTGACGGGAGAGAACGGGGACGTTGACGCGCTCAAGTCCGATATCGCGTCGCGAGTGAAAGCTGACGGGGCTCCTCAGCAGGAGGTCGACCTCGGTGACGGCTTCGTTGAGGATCGTCGAGGCCAGGGCGCGGAAGCCGTGGACCGTGCGTTTGTGGAAGCCCATCCGGCAGACGGCGAAGATCATGGTGTTCTGGCTCGCCGGTTTGTCGTCGAGCCGGCCGGGCATGAGCCACCGCGAGTGGCCCGATACCTTGTGCAGCTCCTCGAGCGTGGCGAGTGCCTGCTGCGAGAGGGGGACGCGGTGTTCGCGGCGGTTTTTCATCCGCTCCGGCGGAACCGTCCTACGCCTTCCTCACGATCGAACTCCGCCCACGTCGCTTCGCGGATCTCGCTGGTGCGGGCAAGAGTTAAGGATCAGTAGCCGCAGTCCCAGGCGAGTTGCCGCGTCGCCGTTGTAGGTCTCCAGCTCATGCAGGAAGGCCGGGAGCTCCTCTGCGGCGAGAGTTGTCTGCTGTCCCTTCTTGTCTCGACATCAATGACATTTCACTGATGTTTGAAACAGAAGCAGTTAGCCAAATGGTCATCCAGGCCGTACAGGGAATTGTTGACGAGGCGGAGCTGGCGACATGGTTACGAGGGCAAGCTTGATACGCAACGATCTCAACTATTCCTTAGCTTGAGCGTAGCTCAAGGAATTCTCTCTCGAAAGCTTGTCGCTCAACATGCTGCGAGGGTGAGTATTTGCCGTTTCGTGGCGTCAGTCGGGCGTAGTTGGCCAAGACTAGCCCGCATTTCTCACCAGGATTTGGAATTTTGGGGCAAGCAGGCTGCGCATGTTGGCCGCCCGGCCGCCGGAGCATAGCCGGCCCCATGGTCCAAGGCCGCGCGTCCAAGATGCGCTGCCTGCTTGTTCCAAAAACCAAATAGGACAGTGTGTGGTACCGCTACCACCTGTACATAGAGGCCAAGATGTTGAATATCATAGTTGTTCCCACTAATGAGGTCCGGCCTGGTGAGAAATGCGGGCTAGCTTTGCCCTTTGCGCTTTATACGATCGCAGGTACGGGTAGATTTGTTCCAGCAGACTCAACGCCCGCCGGTTGCTGATTGTGTAGGTCTGACTGGGCGTGTGATTGTCGCGATATGTTCGCTTGTTCGTTATGCGGCCGGAGCCGACAGTACCAAGCACGAATTTGAGCAGTTTGCTCTCCATGTTGCTGATGCTGACGACAAGCTGGCGATTTTCGTTACGATGCCTGCGCGAGAGCGAGATGGTCCCTTCGCCGTCGACCAGGCCTGCGATGTAGGCCGTGTCTTCGGGAGAAAGTGTCTTTACTTGTTTGTATCCGTCGGCCATAAGGCAAAGCCCTTGGGTCCAAGACCCAAGGGCTCCAAATTGGTGGAGGCGGCGGGACAGCTTATCCACTTTTTTCAAAGTGGGCTGGACTATGCCTTCATCCGACGGCTAACTGCATAGCAGTCGGATGCGGGGCGTGTTATTCGCTGTAACTCAAAACCAGCGAATCCTAGTGCTCGCTCGTGCGGTTCACCCTAATCCCGGCCCTCTCTCCAGGGAGAGGGGGCAAGAGTGATACCCCAGTCAGCGAGTCTATGAGTCTCTACAGGGCAGGCCTGAGGTTGGCCCTCTTCCTACCCCTCGGCGTTGCCATGCCGCTGGTTGCCCAGCGCCGTCAGGTTTCGCCGATGTGAGCCCCGTTTTCACTCTGCTGTTACCAGCAGAGGCGACCCTTGTTGATCGAACCCGCGTCCGAAAGTCCTCCGCCCTGAGGTCTACATGCTTATACCGCCTTTAGCTTTACCTTGAGCAACCCGGCGGGCGGGGTAGACTCAAGGCTGAGTCCGGTGAGTTTTAGCGGTCAGGCCCCGGACGAGCCATCGCACGATCTTGTGTAAATGACCCCTGGGTCCGGACGCACAAGCACGAACCGGTCAGAGGGCACTAGGCTGGTTTTTAAGCAGCTAGAGCGTAGTTGTCGTCGTTGGCAACTATTAGGTTTGCAGTTGGTTTAACGAGGTACTCTGCGCCTCGGCATGCACTCAGGGTTTCGCGACCCCCGTCGAAGCCAGGTCGCCCCCATAAAAGCAACGGTAGTCTACACACATGAACCGCTGTTGTCAGTGAACTGGCGCAGGTTCCTGATGCTTTGGGCAGGTGTTTTCGCTATGATTGCGCCTTCCTTATGCCCTCAACACATAAGACCGTGGGGACCGTCGAAAGTTGTCTCAGCGTTGCATGACTCGTCGGTTGTTCCTTGCGTACCGTTTTCTGGACAGACACCTTCGCGCCGCCTGTTTTGAATCCGGGCTGATTCCATATACGCACCGTCCTCCTCGCACAGGCGGGAATCCACCTCGGAGCTCGTATGTAAATGCAGGCAGAATGCCAAGAGCGCGGTCAGCTCAGCGAGTTTCGAAATGGATTTCCGCCGGCGCGGGAATGACGACATGTTGGAGCACGGCCAGTCTTTGTGAAATTCCGGGGATTGCCTGGCGCACTCCCGGCGGGAGCTTCTCTTGCTGACCTTACCCGGCGGTCAGGCGCTTAGCGAATGCCGCACGCGCGGCTTGCTGGCGGAGCTCGATCGCAAAAATGTCGCGGCGGCAGGCTTGGAGGCGCGCTTCGTGCATTTCGTCAACGTGGAGCGCGAACTGGGCGGCGAGGAAATCGAAGTTCTGCGCGCGTTGCTGAGCTATGGCGAGCGGGCAGATTCGACCACGCCGGAGGGTGAGCTGTTTCTGGTCATCCCGCGGCCGGGCACGATCTCGCCGTGGGCGAGCAAGGCGAGCGATATCGCGCACAATTGCGGGCTCGCTTCGGTGCAGCGCATCGAACGTGGCGTTGCTTATCACCTGCGATGTACGCAGCGCATTGACGGCAGAGCGCGCGCGTGTGTGCATGAGCTCATACATGACCGGATGACGCAAACCGTGCTCGGCGAGCTCGACGACGCGGAGAATCTGTTCAACGAATCCGACCCCGCGCCGTTTGGCGTCGTCGCGTTAGGCAACGACGCGAATGCGGCATTGCAAGCCGCCGACCAGCGGTTGGGGTTGGCGCTGTCACCGGATGAGGTCGATTATCTGGCGGAAAATTACCTGAGTCTCGGCCGCGATCCGAGCGATGTCGAGCTGATGATGTTCGCGCAGGCCAACTCCGAGCACTGCCGTCACAAGATTTTCAACGCCGACTGGGTCGTGGACGGCAAGCGCCAGCCGAAGTCCTTGTTCGCGATGATCCGCAACACGCACGCGCGCGCGCCGGACGGCGTGTTGTCCGCGTATCGTGACAATGCTGCCGCGATCGAGGGCACGCGCGCGACACGCTTCGCGCCGAGCGCGGAGACCGAAGAGTATCGATACATCGAAGATGACGCGCACATCGTCATGAAGGTCGAGACGCACAATCACCCAACCGCGATCTCGCCGTTCCCCGGCGCCGCTACGGGTTCCGGCGGCGAGATCCGCGATGAGGGCGCGACCGGCACGGGTGCGAAGCCGAAGGCGGGTTTGTGTGGCTTTTCCGTTTCGAATCTGTGTATCCCGAATTTTGTGCAACCGTGGGAGCACGACCACGGCAAACCCGATCGCATCGTCTCCGCGCTCGACATCATGCTCGAAGGGCCGATCGGCGCCGCATCATTCAATAATGAGTTCGGTCGCCCCAATCTGGCCGGATATTTCCGCACTTACGAGCAGGAGGTAACCGGACCGAAAGGCCCGGAGATTCGCGGCTATCACAAACCGATCATGATCGCCGGCGGGTTGGGCAACATACGCCCCGCGCATATCGAGAAAAGAGACATACCGCCTGGTACTCCCATCGTTGTGCTTGGCGGCCCTGCGATGTTGATCGGTCTCGGCGGCGGCGCGGCTTCGTCCATGGCGAGCGGCAGCAGCGCGGAAGATCTCGACTTCGCTTCCGTGCAGCGCGGCAAAGCGGAGATGCAGCGCCGTTGTCAGGAGGTTATCGACCGCTGTGTCGCGCAAGGCGATGGCAATCCTATTCTCGCCATCCACGATGTCGGCGCGGGCGGCTTGTCGAATGCGGCGCCGGAGCTGATTCACGGCGCGGGCCGTGGCGGCAAGTTCGAGCTGCGCACGATTCCCAACGACGAGCCGGGCATGTCGCCGATGGAGATCTGGTGCAATGAAGCGCAGGAGCGCTACGTCGTGGCGGTGGCTGCCGCACGGCTCGCCGATTTCGAACGCCTGTGCGAGCGCGAACGTTGTCTGTACGCCGTGATCGGCGAGAGCACAGAGGAGGAGCAACTCATCGTTGGCGATGGTCACTTCGACAACTCGCCCGTGGACATCCCCTTGTCCGTGTTGCTTGGTAAGCCGCCGAAGATGTTGCGCGACGTGCATCATCGCAGCGTGCGCAAACCCGAATTCGATACCGCCAACATCGATCTCGCTGAGGCGGCCGGTCGCATTTTGCGTTTGCCCGCGGTTGCCGCGAAGACTTTTCTCATCACCATCGGTGATCGCACGGTTTCCGGACTGGTGTCCCGTGACCAGATGGTCGGTCCCTGGCAGGTGCCTGTCGCTGATGTCGCGGTGACCTGCGCGGATTACACGACCTATGCGGGCGAGGCGATGTCGATGGGCGAGCGAACGCCGATCGCAGTGATCCATCCGGTATCGTCAGGACGCATGGCGATTGGCGAGGCCATCACCAACATCGCAGCGGCGGCGATCGAGGACATCGGCAAGGTGCGTCTGTCCGCCAACTGGATGGCGGCGGCGGGACACCCGGGCGAGGACGCGGCCTTGTTCGAGACAGTCAAGGC
>JBPCXK010000292.1:0-2666 GCA_051008635.1 Gammaproteobacteria bacterium | reverse complement strand
GCGCCGGATATGGTGGGCGCGCTGAACTTGCTTATGCGCGAACAGCATCGCGAACCCCTGCCATTCGAACAGGCGCGCAATCATGTATCAAAAGGCGGCCTGGCGTTGGTGCAGTTGGGGTTTGCAGACGAGAAAGACGAGCAGATGCTCGAAACACTGCGGCTGCGCTTTCTCGATATCTACAGCGAAAACCTGTGCATCGGCACGCGCTTGTTCGCGGGCATGCCGGAAGTGCTCGACTTCATCGACGCTCGCGGCATGAACTGGGGTGTGGTTACGAATAAGCCGGCATGGCTGACCGAGCCGCTGATGGAGGCCCTGGGGCTTCACGAGCGCGCGGCCTGCGTCATCAGCGGCGACACGCTGGAAAAACGCAAGCCGCATCCCGAACCACTGCTGCACGCCTGCGAGCTTGCCGCAAGCCCTGCCGGTGAATGCGTTTTCATCGGCGACGACGCGCGCGACATCGAGGCCGGCAAGGCCGCGCAAATGGCCACGCTGGTGGCGCTCTACGGCTATATCGACGACGACAGCTTCCCGGCACAATGGGGCGCGGACGGCGTGATCGAACAGGCTGCCGACCTTATTGCGTTGCTAGCCCGCATTTCTCACCACGGGGCGAGATGATCGCGCAGAGATTTGAATTCACAACGGATTTTCTGATCGAGCGGAATACGGAGTGTATTTCCGAGTGAAGAAAATTCGTTGTGGATTCAAAGATCAAGCGAGGGCTCGTCATCGTGGTGAGATATGCGGGCTGGACAACTCCTCCCGATGATCCAGTGGGGGCAGCTCCTGCGCTGGGAGCTCATCGTCCTGGCGTTCAGTTTGTTCTTGCTCGGCCTCGGCATCGGGGCCTACATCGCCCGTTACCGCGCGGACAAGCTCATTGCACGTGCGCGGGAGCAAAGCACACAGCTCGAAACCCAGCTCGAGATCGAACAGCAGCGCCATCAGGAAAAACTCGCGGCCATCGAAGACTCACGCAAGCAAACCCTGAGCACGTTCGCGCTGCTGTCCAACCGCGCGCTCAAGGAGAACACCGAACGCTTTCTGCAACTTGCCCGGGAAAATCTGAAAGGCTTTCAGGTTCAGGCCGAAGCCGGGCTCGAGAAGAAAGAAAAGGCAATCGAGACGCTGGTCAAGCCCATACGCGATGCGCTGGACAAGACCGAGCAACAGATCCGGACGATAGAAAAGGAACGCACGCGAGCCTACGGCGAACTGACACAACACCTCAAGCAGGTCGCGGAATCGCAGTCCTCGCTGCAAAACGAAACCCGCAATCTGACACAAGCACTACGCAGACCGGAAGTGCGCGGTCAATGGGGCGAGCTCACGCTCAAGCGGCTGGTCGAGCTGGCCGGCATGGTCGATCGCTGCGATTTCGTCGAACAACCCACAACGCAAACCGACGAGGGCCGCTCGCGCCCGGACATGATTATCCGCATGCCGGAAAACCGCGAAATCATTGTCGACGCCAAGACCCCGCTGGACGCCTATCTCAGCGCCATGGAAGCTCAGGACGACGACCAACGCCAAAACTATCTCGACGCCCACGCGCGCAACGTGCACAAACGCATCCGCGAGCTTTCAGCGAAAGCTTACTGGTCGCAATTCAAAAACTCGCCCG
Source organism: Gammaproteobacteria bacterium (assembly GCA_051008635.1). Classification (GTDB taxonomy): domain Bacteria; phylum Pseudomonadota; class Gammaproteobacteria; order JBPCXK01; family JBPCXK01; genus JBPCXK01. The sequence goes on along the minus strand of JBPCXK010000292.1, from coordinate 1,033 downwards.
AGTACGTCGTCCTGTTTATCCCGGGCGAACAGTTCCTGAGTTCGGCGCTCGATGTACGACCTGATCTACAGGAACTCGCGCTGCAGGCCAAAGTCATTCCCGCCACGCCAAACAACTTCATCGCCCTGCTCAAAACCGTTGCATTCGGCTGGCGCCAGCTCGCCGTCGCCGAAAACGCCGAAAAGATCAGAGACATCGGCGAAGACCTGTACAAACGCGTCGCAACCTTCGTAGAACACATGAGCCGCATGGGCAGAAGCCTGGACGCCAGCGTTGATCACTACAACAAGGCCGTAGGATCTCTCGAGCGGCAACTGCTACCGGGCGCACGCCGGTTCACCGAGCTGGGCATTCAGTCGAAGAAAGCACTGGAGGAGCTCGACTTTCTGGAGAAGACTGCCCGGCTGCCGGCTGAGAAGGAGTAGGTCCTTCGACCTCTATCAATAGTGCACGAGTGAATGTATTTCACGGCCTTCGAGTTTCGTACGGCCCTGCAAAGCATCCAGCTCTATAACAAAGGCACAGGCCGCGACTTCTGCGCCTAGCTGTTCAAGTAACGCGCAGCTCGCCGCCGCGGTGCCGCCGGTGGCGATCAGATCATCTACCAACAATACTCGGTCGCCTGTGTTCGCGGCGTCGGCATGTACCTCCAACGTCGCGGAACCATATTCAAGATCATAAGACATGGTTTCAATCTCGCGAGGTAGCTTGCCTGGCTTGCGCAGAGGGATGAATCCACTGCCAAGCTCCTGCGCGGCCAGCGCGCCGAAGATGAAACCGCGGGCCTCCATGCCTGCGACGGCGGTAATATTGCGGCCGCGAAACGGTTCTACCAGGCTGTGGGTGGCGAGCTTTATCGCATCAGGATCCATCAGCAGCGGTGTGATGTCCCGGAACACGATACCGGGTTGTGGAAAATCGTCGACTGCTGCGATTTTGGATTTGAGTATTTCCACAGTTGCTCCCCATTGCCTGACCTAGCCCGCATTTCTCACCAGGATTTGGAATTTTGGGGCAAGCAGGCTGCGCATGT
>JBPCXK010000291.1:0-2617 GCA_051008635.1 Gammaproteobacteria bacterium | reverse complement strand
CACCGAGCGCCTAGCCCGCATTTCGTCGCGCTGAAGCCATCAATATCACCTTGACGGAGTACTAGCCAGACGGTGGAGAACGTTGCCCTGAAGTCGCTGGATCACTACTGGTACTCGCGCAATCCCGTATCAATAGGCTTGCTGCCGGCGGCATGGTTGTACCGCCTCGGCGTCAGCGCGCGCCGCAGGTATTACCGGCTGACCAGCGAGTTCAGACAACGTCCCGAAGTGCCGGTCGTAGTGGTTGGCAATATCACCACTGGCGGGACGGGCAAAACGCCCATGGTGATCTGGCTCGTGAGCCTTCTCAAGAAAAACGGCTTCAAGCCCGGTGTCGTCAGCCGCGGGTACGGTGGCCAAAGCAAGGTCTGGCCGCAAGTAGTAACGATGACCAGCGACCCCGTCGAGGTCGGCGACGAGCCGGTACTGATCGCCAGACGTGCGCGCTGCCCGCTGGTGGTGGCGCCCGACCGCATGCAGGCAGTCAGGCAGTTGCTGGACCGGTTCGATTGTGATGTCGTGGTGTCCGATGACGGCCTGCAGCACTACGCCCTGCAGCGCGACATTGAAATTTTGATGGTCGATGGCCGGCGTCGCTTCGGCAACGGGTTTTGCCTTCCCGCGGGGCCCCTGCGCGAACCGCTGTCACGGCTGGAGGACTACGGGCTCATCGTCGCCAATGGGCAAGCCGCTGACGGTGAGTTCACTATGGCGCTCGCCTACAGCAGACTGATTAATCAGCAGAACCCCGGCGTCACGCTGCCGCTGGGCGCGTTTGTGGGCAAGCAAGTCAACGCGGTCGCGGGCATCGGCAACCCCGCGCGCTTTTACAGCACGTTGCGGGCCAAAGGCATCGACGTACGGGAGCACACGTTTGCCGATCATCATAGTTACACGCCGCAGGATCTTCAGTTCGACGATCGATTGCCGATTCTCATGACCGAGAAAGATGCCGTAAAATGTCAGCGGTTTGGGGCGCATCATCACTGGTACTTGCCGATTTCCGTTCGTCCCGAGCGCGCACTGGCCAAGACAGTAATCGCCACACTCAAAAGGCATGGACAAAAAACTGCTTGAGATTCTGGTTTGCCCTGTGACGAAAGGCTCGCTCGTCTACGACAAAGCGAATCAGGAACTGATTTCCAAGGCGGCGCGCCTCGCTTATCCCATCCGCGACGGCATTCCTATCATGCTCGAAGACGAGGCGCGGCAACTCACGCTCGACGAGATCGAACGGCTGAAGTGAGCTTTATCGTGGCGATCCCGGCGCGTTACAGCTCCCAACGCCTGCCGGGGAAGCCGCTCATCCCGGTCGCCGGCAAACCGATTATCCAGCACGTGCACGAGCGCGCGGTGGAAGCAAAGCCGGACCAGATCATCATCGCGACCGATGACGCCCGCATCGAAGCATGCGCGCGCGGCTTCGGGGCAAACGTACGCATGACCTCGGCGGCGCACGCCTCGGGTACTGACCGTATTGCCGAGCTTGCGGGACACGAAGGTTGGCCGGACGATGGCATCGTCGTTAATCTGCAGGGCGACGAGCCGTTGATGCCGCCGGTGGCAATTAGCCAGGTTGCCGAAACCCTCGCAGCGCGCGAGGACGCGGATATCGCGACGCTGTCGGCGCCGATTTACGCGGCGGCGGAGTTGCGCGACCCGAATGTCGTCAAGGTGGTGTGCGATGCAAGCGGGTTGGCGCTCTACTTCAGCCGCTCGGTGATTCCTTACCCTGGCCGGGAGTCCGTGGCGCCGGTGAGCGGACTGCACTATCGCCATATCGGCATATACGCCTACCGTGTTGGATATCTGAAATCTTTCTCGCGGTTTGCGCCGCCGCCGTTGGAGCAGACCGAGCGCCTCGAACAGTTGCGCGCTCTGTGGCACGGCGGACGTATCGTAGTCACGCCGGCTGGGCTCGCGCCACCACCGGGCGTGGATACCAATGCCGACCTGGAAAGAGTCGCTCGCTTGCTGAGCCCACAGTAACGATGCCCGGGATGAAATGGGAGCTCGTTCAGCGCAAGCTCGTTTACGACGGGTTCTTCAAGCTCAGCCAACTGCGGGTGCGCTACCAACTGTATGGTGGTGGCTGGGGCAATATCGAAGCGAGAGAGCTTTTCGAGCGTAGCGACGCGGTAGCTGTGTTGCCCTATGATCCCACGCGGGACAAAGTGGTGCTGATCGAACAGTTTCGTGTCGGTGCCATGGCCGCCCCCGAAGGTCCGTGGCTTACCGAGATCGTGGCCGGACTGATCGACGACGGGGAGGGTGCCGAGGAGACGGCGCGCCGTGAGGCCCGTGAAGAAGCAGGCTGCGAGCTCCAGGAGCTGCTGCACATCTGCGATTACTATGCGTCGCCGGGAGGCTTCAGCGAACGGATCGCGGTTTATCTCGGCAAGACGGACAGCCGCGACCTCGACGGCATAAAGGGTCTGGCAGCGGAAGGCGAAGACATTCGCGTCTTCGTCGTAGACTCCGAGGAGGCGTTCAGAATGCTCGCGTCGGGCAAGATCATGTCGGCGATGCCAATTGTTGCCTTGCAATGGCTACAGCTCAATCGCGAACGGGTGAGGGCGGTTTGGCCTTGACTAGGAGTCTGTCGGACTTACCGCAC
>JBPCXK010000290.1:0-2871 GCA_051008635.1 Gammaproteobacteria bacterium | reverse complement strand
TCAACTTTTGCAGGAGCATGTCCCTTTCAGCCTTCCTCTTCGCAAGGGTGTCGCTGAGGGCAGCGTTACTCGCTTTTTCCTGTCCCAGCTTCTGCTCTGCATCCAATAACTTGAGTCGCTCTCGTTCAAGTTGCTCTTCGAACTCACCGGTCGCCAAGTTACCGGCTGCCTGAAAAATGTTGGCATCTTCCGGTTTGACGCCGGGAGCCGCGCAACCGCTCATGATTGCCACGATGCAGTACGCGGCTACCGGTTTCACGTTCATGTTGTTGGCTTTTGCTTAAATGCTCGCGCTCAGGGCGTTCAGCGAATTCACATGAGAGCCAAGTATGTTTCTTTCTTCTTGCAGCGCGACGAGTTTTTGTCTCCAGGCATCAGCTTCTTCCGGTGCTGTGGACGTCCTGTACGTGTTGTACTGTTCGGCTGCTATTTTGAGTTCTTCGTTGACGCTTTTGTGGGCCGCGGCTGCCTGTTGTCGTTGGTCCGTCACGACTTCGCGCGCCTCCGTGAGCCCTTCATTCTTCTCCGCAGCGCTCAGCTCTGAATTCCGTATCTCAAGGATGTGTTGTTCATAGTCCTGAATGTTCTGAGCGACCTGTGTGTTGTACTGCCGCACTTCCGTCAGATTGCGCTCGCTTCTGGCGACTTCCGCAGAAACCGCCTCTTGCGAATTTGCGTACTCTTCGGTCCGCGCACCGACCTGGTAACCGACAACCGCGGCGGCGGCGCAGCTAGCCGCGGCGCCGATTGCCGCGTTCTTTGCTTTATCCTTGTCTTTGGATACAACCGCGCCAAGGAGACCGCCTCCGGCTCCACCACCCAGGCAGCCCTCCCCGGCGAATTGCTCTTTCTTGCTTTGCCCCAAGCCGGCGCAACCAGCGCTGACCAGAAGAATGATCGTGGTAAGTACGGTTATCCGCATATGATTACGCATTGCGTTCTCCTTTTTAAGTACACTTAAATACCCCTCGCCCATAACACGGGGGCGCATGTATCGCGTAATACAAACGTTCGCGACAAAAGCTTGCTATTCTCTTGCGAAAGTTTGAGGCGTTTCGCTGAGCTTCTTGATATCCTGCTTCCACGCCGACACCTCTGAGTTCACGTCCGTGACGTGATCAACAAGAAGCTCGCCGATGGCCGCATGCGCGCGATCTGAATTGAATGCGGGTTCGGCCAGCACAAGACGTATGGCGTTTTGTACCTCGCCCGGAGGAAACGTCCGGAGCTGTGTCACCATCTCGGCGTACTCTTGCATGCCGACCTCAAAAGCATTCCTGGCCTCTGCCTGCTTGAGACTCAAATCGGTGATGAATCTTTTCCTGTCCGGGGTCTCCTCGAGAACCTTCACGTCTTCGATGAGCTTTGAGTTCTTTCTTGCGACGAGGTGTTTCTCACCACTGGATTTGGCGACTATCAGTGCCGGCTTGACGAAATTCCCGATACCGACGACAGGGGTAGGTGGGGACGTTGTCTCGACGACGGGGTCCGTTCCGTCAAGCAGAAGGGCCGTGCTCAGCGCGGCGATCGTCAGCATGCCCGCGGCGATTGCAAGCGCAGTCCACGGTTTGCGAATTTTCTGGGCGTGCGATTCGGCTTGTTCCGCAAGCACGGCGCTCGCTGAGGTGTTTGGCGCGTTTGTAGACAAGCGGGTCGCACTTGTAGATGTGGCCGCTGGCAGCCTGAGCACGCTCATGTCAGGCGCGCTTGCGCCTGTGAGCGCCTGATCCCAGTCATCTATTGTTTGTGGCCTGTCATCGGGGCGAAACTCCAGAGCCCAATCGATGGCCCTTAGAAAGGGCATGCTGTACTTGTTGTCGGGCTGCGACTGCAACGGCGTGTAAGAATCCTGCTGCACGTTTTCCAGCACGCCGACCCGCGAGTTCGCGTTGGGTGCGCGCTGACCGGTCACCGCGAAATAGAGTGTTGCACCCAATGCGTATATATCGGTCCAGGGCCCCTGAGCGGCCCACGTTGGCGCTTCCTGTTCGAAAGGGGCATAGCCCGGAGTCAAAATTCGTGTGAGCTGATCGCCTTTGGTCTTGAACACGTTGCGCGCTGCGCCGAAATCGATCAGGACCGGACTGTTATCCTTGCGCAGATATATGTTATCGGGCTTGATGTCTCTATGTATGACGCCCGCTCCATGGATCAGGCTCAAACCTCGATTGATAGGGCACACTATATTGAGGAGTTGCTTCTCGGTCAGAGGGCAATGACTGCGCAGATGCTCGCCGAGGTTTGTGCCTTCCTCGTACTGCATCACGATGTAGGCCGTTCCGTTGATCTCGAAGTATGTGAGCACCTTTACAATGTGTGAGTGGTCGAACTGTATGATAGTCTTGGCCTCGCCAAGCATGCGATCAAGCCCGTACCGGAAGAATTCTGCATCTTCGCCGCTATTGGGTACAACGGTGCTGTCTGCGCGCCGTGAGGCGAAGTCGCGAGGGAGGTATTCCTTGATAGCAACGTATCGTTCAAGACGTCGTTCGGTCGCCAGATAGGTGATGCCGAACGACCCCCGACCCAGCACCGAGCGAATTACATAGCGTTCAAGGATCGTTCCCGGTGGCAGTGCTTCGTCTGACCGTGCCAGGGTGTCATCCGTGTCGGGCACAGGACTTTGGAGCATTACGATGCTCTGAAGAGGTACTCTCGCAGCATCGCCGGAGTATAACAATCGGCAGACTGGTCAAGCTCTAACGGCGATGAGCTGGCGAGCATTGACGACAGGCGTCATGTTTTTCGGGCCAGTCGGGTTTTATGACAGTTTCACGGGGCAGTTCGATTGACCGCCAGGCTGAAAGAGATGTCAAATTTTTTTACCCGAAGAGCCGTCGCATAGCACCCGGTCAAAACAGATTCAAACTG
>JBPCXK010000289.1:0-2760 GCA_051008635.1 Gammaproteobacteria bacterium | reverse complement strand
TCATAGTCCTCACCGGAATACATGCCGGGCATCTCCGCGGTTTCCCCGCCGATCAACGCACAGCCTGCCTGCTCACAACCTGCAGCTATGCCTTCGATGACCTCGGTTGCCGTGTCGACATCGAGATTGCCGGTTGCGAAGTAGTCGAGGAAGAACAGTGGTTCGGCGCCTTGCACCACAACATCGTTGACGCACATTGCAACGAGGTCGATGCCCACGCCGCCGTGGCGGCCGAGTTGCTGGGCGAGTTTGAGCTTCGTGCCGACGCCGTCCGCGCCCGACACCAGCACAGGGCGGCGGTAGCGCTCCAGGGGCAGCTCGAACAACGCCCCAAAGCCTCCGAGGCCGGCCAGCACTTCGGGGCGGAAAGTCCTGCGTACCGCGGGTGTGATGCGCTCGATGAGCGCGGCGCCGGCGTCGATGTTCACACCGGCTTCACGGTATGTCGTGGCTTGCGTCGGCGGGGAAACTGACTTGCGAGGCATTTGGAGCGGGGTCGGCGGAAAACAGCGCGATGGTAGCGGCTCGCCAGCGGCCCTGCAAACGGCGGCCCGCCTACGGGCTGAACTGGAACTATGCTATCGTAGCGGGACGAGGAGAACGAGAACGCAGGCCAGCTGCGGTGTCGAGTCTTAGGATGATGCGGAAGTATCTCACCCTTGCGGCCGGGCTGATCGCCAGTCTTGCCCTTTCCACGAGTTCCCCGGCGGCCGAGGTCAAAGACCTTTACTCGGCGAATGTCGGTGTGACCAGCCGTGATGCGCCTGACCGCAAAGCTGCGCTCAAGCGCGCGCTCGTCAACGTGCTCGTGAAGGTCTCTGGTGATCGAAACATCGTCGCGAAACCGGGTATGGTCGAACTGCTGAACGACGCGGCGGCGTATGTGCAGCAGTATAGCTACCGTGATACCGGTGATGAAGACATCGCGCATATGCTGTCAATCGACTTCGACCGCACGGCGCTGGAGCAATCGCTGAGGGATAACAATGTCCCGACCTGGGGGAGAAGTCGCCCGACGGTGCTCGTGTGGTTGGCTGTGGAGCACCCCAGCAGGCGTTACCTCGTCGGCGCCAATAGCGATACCCGCGCGCGTAAGGTGATGCGGCGGGTGGCGGGTCAGCGCGGCGTGCCGATTATCTTTCCGCTGCTCGATCTCGACGACCGGGGAAAGGTAAAGCTGGGAGACGTAACCGGAGGCTTTGATGACACTATTACCGCAGCATCGCGTCGCTATCAGCCGGACACCATCGTGGTTGCAAAAACTTCGGCTCTCACCGAGGGATTCTGGCGCAGTCAGTGGCGCTTGCTGCTTAGCGGCGAAGCGGTTACGTGGTCGTCCGAGGGTGACAGCATGGGCACCAGCCTGTCCGAAGGTATGCACGGCCTCGCGGATACGCTAGCCGCGCAGGTATCGGCGCCGTCGACCGGGCCGTTGGGGCCCGCCTTGCCGCAGGATATGGGTGGTGTGATCCTCAATGTTACCGGCGTGAAATCACTCAGCGACTATGCGAGGGTGGATTCTTATCTGAGCGGTCTGGCGAACGTGCGTAGCTATCGGCCTTATGCGCTGGCGGGTGACGCCGTCAGCTTTCACCTGCAGCTTCAGGGTACGGCGCAGGATCTGCAGCGAGCCATCGATCTCGGCCAGACGCTGGAGCGCGCAGATCCGCCCGCTGCGGTCGCGCTGGCCAGGCAATCACAAATCCTGAGTTTTCGGCTGATGCAGTGAGCCTCCGTTTTATTCCAAACCTTATTACAGGTTTGCGCTTTCTTCTGGTGCCACCACTCGTCGCCCTGCTGCTCGACGGGCGGTTTGGCGCGAGTCTGATATTGTTTGCCTTCATGGGGCTGTCGGACGCTGTAGACGGCTTTCTCGCCAAGCGCTATGGCTGGCATTCACGCCTCGGTGCATTTCTCGATCCGCTGGCCGACAAGACGATGCTCGTGAGCGCCTACCTCAGCCTCGCCTGGATGGGTCTGCTGCCAGTGTGGTTTGTGGCCGTCATCGTGGTGCGCGACGTGGTTATTCTCGGCGGCGCGATCGCGTATCAGCTCGTGGTGCACGGGCTGGAAATGCAGCCTTCATTTCTGAGCAAGCTGAATACCGTTGCGCAGATAATTCTGGTCCTGGCAGTGATTCTCCAGCAGCTTGCAGTGGCCCCCGGTTGGCTCGTCACGGTATTGATTTGGCTGACGTTTCTGTCGACGGTTAGCAGCGGCCTGGCTTATGTGCTGGAGTGGTCCAGGCGCACCTTGCGAAGTCTTGGTAAGGATGCGGCTTGAGTGTATGTCGTGGCTGAACAGTTACCGCTGAATGTCCGCCTGCGCGAGGGCGTCAGTTTCGACAGCTTTTACCCGGGCGACAATAAACAAGCGGTCGCTTGTCTCGAACGGATGGCCGAAGGGCACGGCGAGCGGCAAGTCTTCGTGTGGGGGGCGCCGCAGACCGGCAAGTCTCATTTGCTGCAGGCGGTTTGCCAACGCGCTTATGCGCGCGGAGTGCAAGCGATGTATGTTCCCCTGGCGGAATTCGGCGACGCGAATGTCTTGAGTGATCTGGAGCAAGCCGGCGTGCTTTGCATCGATGATCTGGACATGGTCGCCGGCAAACCCGTCTGGGAGGAGTCACTATTTCATTTGATTAACAAGTCTCGTGATGGGCAACGTACTTTGTTGCTGGCATCGACCCAGAATCCCGCGCATCTTGGCACCACGCTTGACGATCTGGCTTCGCGATTGTTGTGGGGGCCGGTGTTCCGC
>JBPCXK010000288.1:0-3255 GCA_051008635.1 Gammaproteobacteria bacterium | reverse complement strand
TCAAAGGCGCCGTCGTGTGCCGACCCGCATACTTGACCCGCACCTGTGTCGGCGACAACACCTCGACCGCCACCGCTTCGGCCGCCATCAACGGATCGCCGTTATCGGCCAACCTGACCGCACTGGTAGCCGTGTCGAAGTACACCGCCGCCATATACGGCGCCGCGCTCAAGTCAATACCGTGCGGCACCAAACTCGTGAGCACCGTCCCGTCAGCCGTCGGCGCCGTGCCAATCGGAATGAACTGCGTCGGCGCGGTTGCCACCGCCGGCGTGCCGCGCGGTCCTAAATACAAATACGCGTCGGTGCCGAGATGGTTGAAGATGACCGTGGTGGTCGACGTCTCAGGCAAAGCGTAATTCAACGCGTTAAACGCGGTTAACACATCCGCGTCATCCGCGGGCGTGCCAAAAATAATCTCAGGCGATAACGCCGGGCTCGGGGCCCCGACACTAGCGCCGCCACTGAACAACACATCCGTGGACAGCTTCCAAAAACCCGCCGCCAAATCATTGGCGAACACACTCGAGACGTGATAACCAATGCTCGAGATATAGCGCTGACCGCCCTGCGTAACACTCTCACCCGCCGCATAGCTCATGCCAACGACCCAAGCCCCGCGGTCGCGATACGGCCGGTCATCCTCATGAATCAGATTGATGGTCGGATCGGGCATTTAGGCCACCTTGATGAACGCCACCCGTTGCACGCGTGCGACACCCGCCCCGAAACCCGCGAAATCAAAAGTGCCAGGCACCTGCGCCGTCACGAAGGTATGATCGGTCACCACGGTGTTATTCGGTGGCGTTATGAACCGGTAAAGCTCAACCCCATTACGTCGAAAACGAAGGTCATTGGGGCTCGATAACGATCCGGCAAACGTAATCAGAAGAATCGCGATATAAGTGCCGGCTGAGAAGGCAGTGATGTCCACCCCGACAATATCGCCAGCAGCCGCAGCACCGACCGAAACGTTGCGGATCCCCCCGTCAATCCCGCCAATCGCCGGCAACAACGCCGCCGGAATCTTGCCGGTGCCATCGAGCACAAATAAATCGCCCGCACCGGTGCCGGTCGGAATGATCGACCTCGCCAATACATCGCCCGCACCCACCACCGCCACATTGCCATTGGTAATGCCGGTGTTGAGATAGGCCGCCGAGCCGAGCGCCACCGTCTCCACCGTAGTACCCGTCGCATTAGCGCGAAAGAAACGGTTCGCGTTCGCCACCCCCGCCGGGGGCGTGTCGAGCAAGTTATAGAACCGGTCCAACACGTTGATGTTGGAAACCGCCGTGTTGAGCGTGTTGTACAGCGCACCCAACTGATCCAACGCCAACTTCACATTAGTCGCGCCCGCCGGCAACGGCGCCGCCGGCACGTGCGTAATCTGGCCGGAATGATAATCGCCCGCCGTCGCCACAATGTTACCGACCCGCCCGAACACCGCGCCTATCGAACTCGGCATCGGCAAAAACAACGAGAGCCAATTAGTGCCGTCGAAGATGTCCGTGCGCATCAACCCAGCACCGGCATCGGCAATGATCGCCACATCGCCCTTCTGCGGCATCAATAAATTACGCGCCGTGATGTCCGCCACCGGATAAATGTCCGTGATGGCCAAGGCCGGCAACTGACTGATCGGCACCATCCCGTTGCCGTCCAAGGTCGCCACCCCATCATCAGCGCCCTTCTCAGCGGCCAATAAGCGCAGGTCCACATCGTCCTGCAACTCATACACCGCCGCCTGGCCGTCGGTCGCGACCAGATTGCCGCGCGGAACATTAGTGATCTGAGACAGCGTGTAATCGCCGTCCTCCGCAATCACATGTCCGGTGCGTCCAAAAACACTGTCAACTATCGAGTAATCCGGCGCCAGCTCCCAATAACCCAACGCCAACTCTTCGCCAAACGTACGCCCGCCATCACCAGCAACAAACTGCTCGATGCAACCGACATACTCCACCCCACCCACATCCACTAAATCGCCGCGCGCATACGACTGATACACCGCATACGCGCCGCGCCAACGCTTCGTCCGAATCAGCGTCGGCTTGACAAAAGGGTACTGAAAGTCCACGGGCGTCTATGTCGCAGGACTAATGCTATTGCCGTCGCGCGCCTCACGAATCATCGTCATCAACTCACCGCGCGCCATCATCTCCGGCGCCTGGATGCCGTGCGCTAACGCTTCATCGACCAGATCCGACTTGGTCATGCCGGTGAGCAAACGCCCCTGCGCGCGCGCCACATTGCGCTTCGAGACCTCCGGCACCTGCTCCAGATAGCTGCTAAATCGATGGTCATCGAAACGACCGAAAACCACCTCGACCCACGGCTGATCGTTCGGCGGCTTGTTACCGTACTTGCCCTCGAGCCGAATGTACTCACTCATCGCGTCCACCTCACGCAACGCATCGTCCTCATCTAAAATGCTGACGTTGCTGTCACCATGGATCGCCTTGAGTATCGGCAACTCATGCAGATAGACCTGACTCACCGGCGCCTCTAAGGGTCCGCGCGTCACCTGCACCTGAGCATGACGCGTGGTCAGCACCCGTTCCTCTTGCACTTCCATCACTAACTCCTAAAAAAAACGGGGCGAGGCAACGCCCCGTGACCATCCGAGGAGGAATGACTAGATGGAAAAAACCGCGTGACAGTTGGCGCGATTGATGGTGAGCGCCCCTTTCCAGGTCAGCGCCCAGTAATACACGTACTGGTCATACACCCGCGGGGGCTTGCGCGTCACCATGTCGTGTCCCTCAGCCGGGCGTAAGGTGATGTGCTGCATGTTCAAGAAATAGCACCGGTCCTCCCACGGAATCGCCGGCGCCAACGCGGCATCCAGATCGGCAAACACCGGATCCCACATGATGTGAATGCCGTGCCAATGCAAGCCCGTATCCACCGTGCCCAGATTGCCCGTGCCCGTGGCCGGATCCAGCATCGGCGCCGCCCCACTCACCGGCAACACCGTATAACGCGAAATGTCATTCTTCGCCGCGGCCCGAAACTGATCGACAAAGTTGGAGCCGGCCAGCATGAAATTCGGCTTGCCGCCGTTCCTCGAACACGCCCGCGTGCCCTGCTCCATCGTATCGACCATGTTGGCCAAGGTCAGCCCGGGGAACGCATGATTGCGCCACCACGGATTCGCCGCCCGATCAATACCCCCGACTACCCCTACCGCGGGCGTGGTCGAAATCAAATGATCGAGTCCCGCCAATGCCTCCGGATGCTGGGTACCATCCA
>JBPCXK010000287.1:0-2580 GCA_051008635.1 Gammaproteobacteria bacterium | reverse complement strand
GAATATAGGAAGAATAAATACGTTATTGTATTCATACAAGCGACTGTGATCCAAAAGCGAGCCCGCAAAACAAATATCTACGCCGTTTACCACACGTTTTCGCCGTTCTAAAAACACCCGGAGCACTTTAGGATCTGACCGTCAGCTTTGCGGAGCCAGGGCCGGTTACGCAATACCTCATCAATGAGCCTGCCACGTTGCTGGACATGATTCGTCAGTGGGGCGGTTTTGGGCGAGTCAATCCCTCGGCGCGCAACAAATGACCATCAGTCAATGGAAGATCACAAACTAAGGGGTTGCCGACCTACAGGCGGCGCTTGACGATTTCGCCGCCCTTCATGATCAGGGCGAGGTTTTTGTCCGGGTCCCGCAACACCGAGATGTCTTCGAGTGGCTCGCCATTGATCAACAGCAGGTCGGCGACCCAGCCTTCACGAATTTCGCCGAAGTTGCCATGGCGATTTAAACGCCCCGACATGCGAATGATTTTGGCACTTTCAGATGTCGCCTGTGCAAGTACTTCCGCCGGCGTCCAGTACATTGCGCGTTCCGTGAACTCGCGTGTCAACATCGGATACATGCCACCGATCAGATCGGTGGCGAATCCGGTGGTGATCTTGTGCTTCTTAATCAAGCCAATCAGATTTTCCTGGCCTTTCAGTACCACATCGAGCTTGTCGAGGTTGGTCTGCGTAATGCCCGGCAGGTCCTTGAGCGCCCGATAAACCACCAGCTGGGTGCTGATGACTACGTCGTTCTGCTTGACGTACTTCGCCGTGGCGTCGTCAATCAACAGGCCGTGCTCGATGCACTTCACACCATTGTCGACGAGCCGGCGCACGGCTTCGCTGGTGTAGGCATGCGCAAGTACGTATGTGCCCCAGTCGCTCGCGGCTTGTACCGCGGCCCGTATCTCGGCCGGGGAGGGCTGCAGCGAGTGAATCGGGTCATACGCCGACATGACACCACCGCCGCCCATAATCTTGATCTGCGTCGCTCCGCGCCGTAGATTTTCCCGTGCAGCCATCAAGTGCTGGTCGACACCGTCGACAAGCACGGCCTGGTCGGCTTGAATGTAGGGGTCGCCCCCTTGCAGAGTCGGATGTGGCTGGTCGCCATGACGCCAGTCACCATGGCCTCCGGTTTGAGAAAGTACCGCGCCCGATGGAAATACCCTGGGGCCGTAAACCGCGCCCTTCTCGATGGCTCTCGCGAGATGAGGGTGCGTGCCGCCGGCATCACGAACCGTGGTGAATCCGCTGTCGAGGAAATGTCTAGCCACATCTGCCGCAACTGCGCCAACGACGGTTGCATGGGCATCGTCTTGGTCGGATGGCACGTGCGAGGTCAGATGTACGTGCAAGTCAATAAATCCCGGCGACAGTACGCGGTTGCCACCATCGATAACGCTGACCCCCTTGGGCGCTGCAATGACATCGGAGGAAATCGTAGCAATAACGCCGTCTTCGACCAGCACATGCCCGCTTGTCAGCTTCGCATCGACACCATTAAAGATGCGGACGTTCTCAATAAGATAACTCTCTGCGTGCACCGCGAAGGATAGGCAGGCAAGGCCTGCAAATATCAGGGTCTTTTTCATTGTTATTTCTCCAAATAGTGGCGCCAAAACAAGGCTAATCGAGAATGCAAAGGGCTGAATAGAGGGGGAATTTTCGGGACCTTCCCTAGCAGGGATGCTAGGGATAGAGCCTCCAGGGACGGATTTACGGCGTGTCCCGGAAATTTCCACTCTGCTCAGACCGGTCTGGACGCTTAATTGGGTGCCGTTCATTTCCCCAAATAGTGTTGCAGACCCGTTAGTGAAAAAACACCAATAGGCGCGATTCAATGCTCTCCCGGGCTGGCGTATCCGGCGGGGCCAGCGGGTTGAAAAATGCGGTGTGTATCGAGCGCCTGGCACGCCCATCCCGCGCAGAATCGAAGGTCTTGATCAGCAAGGCTTCGTTGCGAACCATCTCTGGATAGTAATACCACTGATGCGCACGGTTCCAGCTTACCAACTGCAATTCCCCAATACGCTCCTTGGCGCGTCGCTCGCTCGCCACTAGATCGTTTGTCGCGATCGTCGTCGCATCGCAGCACGCGAGTGGGCTGTTTATGACGGGACCTTTGATGGAACGCCAGACATTGACGATAGCGTAACGATGTTGGATGCGATCCTCCGCTTCTTCAGCTGGCAGCAAATCCCGCAGGCGCTTTTCTGCTGAGGCATCGGTGTAGTCATTGTGGATCACAGAGGCGGGTTCACGAAGCGTGCGCTCGCCGCGAACTTCCGGGGAGTCGGATCGCAGGGTGTGGTCAAAAACCAGTGCCTCGGCGGCACCGGTTGCCGATAGTACCAGTTCAGTGATTTCAGCGTCGTAGTCTTCCTGAACCGATTCCAGCGCGTAGAAATCCTCTACCTGCGTCACGTGCGGCAGCAAGGTGAAGCCTTGCTTTTCGAGACTGGCCGGCGGGGCCAGTTGCCTGGCATCATGAATCGTGACTGTACGATTCTCGAAATCGGCGCCGATGCTGAGTGCCGCATCGGCACCCCCTCGGGACGCTATGTAAATCGGC
>JBPCXK010000286.1:0-2851 GCA_051008635.1 Gammaproteobacteria bacterium | reverse complement strand
GGTATATGCGGTTGACAAGGGGCAGATTACAATAATCTCCTGCCGCTATCATTACTGATTTCGCATTAGACAACCGATGAATACAGTAAGCCGCCCTACAACCGGGATTTGCACCTCCCAATATGGGGTGCGTTCGCCAACGCATGACGTTGACCGGGCGATCTGCAAGCTATGTGTCTAACACGGACTCATGGAACAACTGTGTCAGCGGAATCGGTTCATCGATCAGCTTCTGGTCCACCATGTAGCCCATAAATCGTTCGAGATTTGACCGATTCGCGGCTAACCCTGAAACCCAGGGATCCGCGCCCAGCGCAATGTGCTCAGCCTTCAGCGCATCGCGGTAGAAAAACATCGATGAATAACCAGGATCATCGAAATACGCCCTCGCTTTATCCTTCGCCTCGTTCCACATGTCGATCGTCGCCCGGGGCAACCATGGGTCCCGGTCAACAGTGCGGCGCGGAAACACCATGAGGTGCATGATCGGACAGCATCCATAGCGCCTGAAGTAGCGTATGGATTCATCGCGCGCATCGGCAAACAACGGCCGGATGCGGTCAGCGCGGGCGTACATCAGGGCACTAGGAGAAGGATGAATGTACGCATCCAGCTCGCCCTCCAGCAACATCTGATCAACTTGCTTTCCCGTCGGGACAGGTTCGACGGCACCCCTGTGCCCACCCTCCAGCGGCAATTCTTCTTCACGTTGAACGAACCAGTGAATGTCTTCGAGGGAAACGCCGTATTCGAACTTCAGGTCCCCTCTTGCCAATACACACAGTGTTGTCTGCAGCGAGTTGATCGCAACGTTTTTCCCTATCAGGTCCATTGGTTTGTCGATGCCTGCGCTGGTGTTCACAAACATACAACTCTGACTGAACAGCCGCCGCGGGAATACAGGCGAGGCGGTAAGGGTTTCATCTCCGCGGCTCCTGGCGATGATGTACGACGCTAACGACTGTTCGCAGATGTCGAACTCCAGATCCCGGAACATTCGCCCGTGCCGATCATAGCCATCGCGATAAGCCCTGGCTTCGGCGAGACCGATCTCCAGGGGCTTCAGCTCGATACCCTCGGGCGCTGTTACCGCGCTCATGAAAAACGGGACGTGGCGGTCAAGCCGGTCCAGGGCGATCGTCAGGACACGCTTTTTCTTTTGCCTCGTCACCAGAATTCGTGAGTCCTCACAGCGCTGCACAGCGCCAACTACGCGATCCCCTCCTTTCCCAGAGGGCGGTGGATTTTCCCAGCCCGGCATAGCCGGAACCAAAGATGTGCCTGTTCAACGGCGGACTTTACCACCCCTTGCCCACCGCAACGCCGGCGTGTGCGTGATTGCGCGAATTTTCCCGTAGGTTGGCGCTGAGCGCAGCGAAGCCCAACACGCGTTGGCTGGTAGAAACCGCTCCACGTTGGGCTTCGCGATGCTCAGCCCAACCTACGAAAGTCCGTGTTTTCGTTAAGTGAATGCCATTGCCCGCAATCCCCCTTTGAAAACAGCGAAGCTCAAAGTGCCCACTCTTTCGAGCGGCCATCGCTTTCCACTCAGGCGGCTCTCAGCGATCGCCGCTGTATCACCTGGTGCCCGAGCATGAGCGCCGCAAGGGCCAACCCTGCGCTCTTGGCCGCGAGCGCCGGCCAGATAAAACATGCGCCGGTAACAAAGCACAACAGACGCAACGGCAGACTTAGCTTGAACAGGCCCCATCCCTGAATTGCCGAAATCACAAACACGAATCCAACGGCTGTTGCGATCGTATCGAGCGCTATCATATCGGGCGTTCCGATCAGCAGCAGGGACGGCGCAAAAATGATGAGAAATGGGAGCACGTACGGCACCGCGCTCATTTTTACCCCCACCCACGCCGTCTGCCAGATGTTGGCGCCCGCAATCTGCGCACCGGCGAAGATCGCGAGACAAACCGGCGGTGTGATGTGTGATAACAGCGCGAAATAAAACACGAACATATTGGCGACAAGCGGGTCGACCCCCTGCTTCGTCAATGCCGGCGTTCCCACGACCGACACCAGGATATACGCGGCGACCGTGTTCATGCCCATGCCGAGGACGATGCATGCGAAACCGATCAGGAACAGACTGACAACAAAGTAACCACCCGACAGCGCAATGATCGCGCTGCTGACGTTGAGGCCGAGCCCCGTGATGAGAAAGCCGCCGATGACGAAGCCAACCGTCGCGCAGGTCACGACTATCAGTACGGAGTTCGTGCCCCCGAGCTCGAGTGCCGCGAGAATCTCTCTGGGCCCGAGCCGGGTTTCCTTGCGCAACCAGCTGATCAGCACCGTGAACACAATGGCGAAAAATGCAGCCTTCACGGGTGACATGCCGTAAACCAGGCATCCGATCAGCGCAATTATGGGCGAAAAGAGGTGCCCGCCCCGCTTGAGGACATGGAGCAGATCGGGCTTTTCACTACGGGGAATTCCTTCCAGCCCCGCTTTGTGCGCCTCGAGGTGCATGAACCAGAACAGGCCGCCGAAATAAAGCAGCGCGGGAATCAGACTCGCGATGGCGACCTGGATGTACGGCACGCCGCTGTACGCCGCCAGAATAAACGCGGCGGCGCCAAGTATCGGAGGCATGATCTGACCACCGTTGGAAGCAAGCGCCTCCACCGCGCCGGCTACGGTGGGTTTGTACCCGAGCCGCTTCATCATCGGAATGGTGAACTGACCCGTCGTATACACATTGGCTACGGTTGAACCCGTGACCGAGCCGATCAGTCCGGAGGAGAAAATCGCGACCTTTGCCGGACCGCCTCGCGTATGGCCGGCAATCGCGTTGGAAAAATCAATGAAAAACTGTGCGACCCCAGCTTTCTCCGCA
>JBPCXK010000285.1:0-4204 GCA_051008635.1 Gammaproteobacteria bacterium | reverse complement strand
ACTTGCGGCTGTGGTGTTGGCTTCGCCATGATCTCTAAACCATCTCTGTTTCGACGTTCATGTGCCCTCGCAGGGCAAGTATGCCCCGGCGTATCAGGGTTTTCACGGTGCCCAGCGGCAAGCCCGTAAACTGGGCCAGCTCGCTGTGACTGTAGCCCTTGAAGTATGCGAGCGCCAGTAGCTGGCGCTGATTTTCGTCCAGCTTTTTCAGCGCGGCATGCAAGGCGCTGCGCTCGGTGACTGACTGCAACAGGTCTTGCGGCCCGCCTTCTGCGGCGACTTCGTGATCGTCTATGTTCAGCGCCTGGGGCGGATCACGGCGAATGGCATCCAGCGCGCGGCTGCGGCTCAACGTCATCAGCCAGGCAAGCGCTGAACCGCGCTGCGCGTCGAACCGGGACGCTTGATTCCAGACCTGCAAATACACGTCGCACACGACCTCTTCCGCTGCCTGCGGCTTGCGCGTTATCCGCAGCGCGAGCGCGTAGACACGGCCAACCGTGTCGTCATAAAACTGCCGGAACGCCTCGTTGTCGCGCTGCGTGATCGATTGGAGCAAGGCGGCAAGCTTTAGTTCCTGCTCTTGCATGAACCCATGCGATGCGGCTGTGCTTGAGGACATACTGCGATTGTAGCGCAGCCCTGGAAAGCATAGAACACCGGCTCGCCCGCATCGATCGATTTACACGAAGGGCCGTTCGTCGATTTTTTTCTTATCCAAAATTTATCCACAGCATTTCCACCGGGTTGTCACTAGCTGCCTGTCGGGCCTTTTGGATAAGCTTGCGCATAACAACAAAGCGGGAAAGCGAGCGGGCCGACAGGTCGTTTCGAGCGTAACGCCCGCAGCCGAATGGGAATCACAACATGGTTCATGGGTCCGGAGGGGTTCCGGCATCGGGAGCGCGTGGGGGAAAGAACAAACTGTGAACACCGATCACACTTGCGAAGCAAATTACAAACGACTGCTTGAACTCATCAAAGGCATCGACAAACCCGGATTCTATTCGAGTGGCGGCGACGCGCAGGACGTCGACGATACCGAAATACGCGTCTCGGTAATCGAACGCGACCGCAGAGAACGCGCGACCCGCATCGCGCTTGAACACCGTCGCGAAGATGAGCATCGCGCAATGCGCTGCGACGTTGCGATGGAAATCCGTTTTTATCACGACATCAGTCTTGCTGTAGCACTGTCATGCCGTGATCCGGACGGCTATCGCTGCGCGCACAGCGAGCGTGGCCATGTGCTCTCCGTCAGCATGTCGGAGCTGAACCAGGGTCTCGGCAAGTGGTTGACTTGATTGATAAAACGCGGCGCCATGATTCACGATTCGGCGTCACGCGAGTACGCGGCCTAAGGGGATTTCTGTAAAAGCGCGTAGTCGTTTCCGCAAAGAGTTTTACAACACAGAATTGCTACGCCGCCGCCTTACTGGCCCGCGCAAAAGTCAGTCCGCCGCGTTCGCTTTCGACACTGATCGTATCGCCCGCGCCAAACTTGCCTGCAAGTATGAGTTGCGCGAGCGGATTCTCCACTCGGTTTTGAATCGCGCGTTTTAACGGCCGCGCGCCATAGATCGGATCGAAACCCGCTTCGCCGAGCTGATCGAGCGCGGCGTCCGAAAAGCGGATATCCATGTCGCGCTCCAGCAACCGGTTGCGCAGATGAACGAGCTGAATCTCCGTGATGGCGCGTATCTGGGCCTTGCCGAGAGGATGGAATACGACAGTCTCGTCGACACGATTGATGAACTCGGGCCGGAAGTGCTGGCCGACGATTTCCATCACGCTGTGCTTCATGGCGTCGTAGTTTTCCTCGCCGGCCAGCTCCTGAATAACCTGACTGCCGAGATTGGAGGTCATCACGATCACGGTGTTGCGAAAGTCCACGGTGCGTCCGTGACCGTCGGTTAAACGACCGTCATCGAGCACCTGCAGCAGCACGTTGAACACGTCTGCGTGCGCTTTCTCGATCTCGTCGAGAAGGATCACGGAATACGGCTTGCGGCGCACGGCCTCGGTCAGGTAACCGCCCTCCTCGTAACCCACATAGCCCGGCGGCGCGCCGATCAGACGCGCGACCGAGTGCTTTTCCATGAATTCGGACATGTCGATGCGCACCATGGCCTCTTCACTGTCGAACAGGAACCCGGCCAGGGCTTTGGTGAGCTCGGTCTTGCCCACGCCGGTCGGGCCGAGGAACAGAAACGAGCCGTTCGGGCGCTTCGGGTCCGACAGGCCTGCCCGTGAGCGGCGGATGGCGTCCGATACCGCCTTGACGGCCTCATTCTGACCGACCACGCGTTTCTTGAGCTCATCTTCCATGCGCAGTAGTTTTTCCTTCTCGCCTTCGAGCATCTTGGACACGGGTATGCCGGTCCAGCGCGAGACGACTTCGGCGATTTCCTCATCCGTGACCTTGTTGCGCAGAAGCTGTGTGTCCTGCTGCTCGGCGTCCACCGCCTGTTGAAGCCGCTTTTCGAGCTCGGGGATGCGCCCATACTGCAACTCCGACATCCGCGCGAGGTCGCCGGCTCGATGCGCGGTCTCCAGTTCGTGCCGCGCCCGCTCGAGCTCTTCCTTGATATGGGTCGTACTCTGTAGCGACGCCTTCTCGGCGTTCCAGATCTCATTCAGGTCGGCGTATTCCTTCTCGAGCTTGGCGATTTCTTCTTCGAGATTGCCAAGGCGCTTTTTCGAGGCCTCGTCTTCCTCCTTCTTGAGCGCCTCGCGTTCGATCTTGAGCTGGATCAGACGCCGGTCGAGTTTGTCCATCGACTCCGGCTTGGAGTCGATCTCCATGCGAATCCTCGAGGCGGCCTCGTCGACGAGGTCAATGGCCTTGTCCGGTAGTTGCCGATCGGTGATGTAACGATGCGAGAGGCTCGCCGCCGACACGATCGCCGGATCGGTGATCTCGACGCCGTGATGCACCTCGTAGCGCTCTTTCAGACCGCGCAGGATCGCTATGGTGTCTTCGACCGTGGGCTCGTCCACGAGCACTTTCTGAAAGCGGCGCTCCAGCGCGGCGTCTTTTTCCACGTGCTGGCGATACTCGTCGAGCGTGGTCGCGCCGACACAGTGCAGCTCACCGCGCGCCAGCGCCGGCTTGAGCATGTTGCCCGCGTCCATGGCGCCCTCGGCCTTGCCGGCGCCGACCATGGTGTGGATCTCGTCGATGAACAAAATGATGCGGCCTTCCTGCTTGGCGAGATCGTTCAGCACGGCCTTGAGCCGCTCCTCGAACTCGCCGCGATACTTGGAACCCGCGATGAGCGCGGCCATATCGAGAGACAACAAACGCTTGTCCTTGACGCCTTCCGGCACCTCGCCGTTGACGATGCGCTGCGCAAGCCCTTCGACGATCGCGGTCTTGCCCACGCCGGGCTCGCCGATCAGCACGGGATTGTTCTTCGTACGGCGCTGCAAAACCTGAATCGCGCGCCGGATCTCGTCGTCGCGGCCGATCACCGGGTCGAGCTTGCCCTGTTCCGCGCGTTCGGTGAGATCGATGGTGTATTTTTCCAGCGCCTGGCGCTGGTCTTCGGCGTTCGGGTCGTTAACCTGCTGGCCACCGCGCATGTTGTCGACAGCCTGCTCGAGCGCATCTTTATTGGCGCCCGCCTCGCGCAACAACCTGCCAAAGGCGCCCTTGTCCGCCAGCGCCGCCAACACAAACAGCTCCGATGAGATGTACTGATCGTTGCGCTGCTGGGCAAGCTTGTCCGTGACATTGAGCAGCTTGCCGAGATCGTTGGAGATGTGCACGTCACCGCCCGCGCCGGAAACCGTCGACATACGATCCAGCGCATCGCCGAGCTGCGAGCGCAGCAAATTCACATTGACACCAGCCTGGCTCAGGAGATGACGCACCGCCCCACCCTGCTGATCGAGCATGGCGATCATGAGGTGCGCGGGCTCGATGAACTGATGATCACGCCCCACCGCCAACGACTGGGCGTCTTGCAGGGCAAGCTGGAACTTGCTGGTCAATTTATCCATGCGCATGGCTGCTTACCCCCGAAAAACCTTCTTAACAATAGATAGGGGTTATTCGCACGAATTCAAGGATTAAGATAGCAGACGGCGAATGACGGCATCTCTACCGACTCCGCCCGCTACGCTACCGTCATAGATTCAAGCAATTCCCTGTATTTGGTGCCAGTGATCTCCCAGCCAAATCGGGCAAGCACATGTGCAC
>JBPCXK010000284.1:0-4636 GCA_051008635.1 Gammaproteobacteria bacterium | reverse complement strand
GTGTTGGCGTCCGGCGAAAAGATGGCGCTGTTACCCATGAACCTGGGCGCAGCGCTCGATGCGCTGGCGCAGGACGAGGTTGTCAAATCCGCCCTGCCCGGCGGCATGTACGATCTGTACGAGTGGTACAAGCGCGATGAGTGGGACAAGTTCAATGCGGAAGTCTCGGATTGGGATGTAAAGACTTATCTCGACTGCCTGCCTTGATCGCACTGCGCCAATGATTGAACTCACCAACGCACAGATTGCGTGCTTCAACGCCGACGGTTTCGTTATCGTTGACCGGTTGGTGGACGAGGCAACCGTCGAGCGGCTGGCGTCGCATGTCAACGCTGGCCGTTAGTCGGCTGTTTGTGACGCAACGACAGGGTTGATATATTCATTTTTGGTTTGCCGGGAGGACGAGGAGCGACTACTCGATGTTCTTGACCCCTAAGACGAGGGAGTTGACAGTTCTGACCATCACCTGCGACGCGCAGGAGGAGGAGTGATCATGCAAATGCATAAGAGAATGACCGTGGCCTCGATGGTTGCGGCCGGTGTTGTGTTGTGCGGACCGGCAGGCGCCGCCGGAGAGCTCGGCCTGCTTACCTGGGAGGGCTACGCGGATGAGAGTTTCGTAAAAGAATTCGAGGAATCGAGCGACTGCAAAATCACAGCGACCTATGTGGGCTCGAACGACGACTTCGCGCCGAAGCTGGCCGCCGGAGGTGGCGTCTATGATCTGATCTCGCCGTCGATCGACACCACCGGCGTGATGGTCGCCGCCGGTCTGGTCGAGCCGATCGACCAATCCAAGGTCGCCGACTTCGACAAGTTATTCGCCCAGTTCGCCAACGCCAAAGGCATCAACATCGATGGCAAGCTGTGGGGCGTGCCTTTTACCTGGGGATCGATCGCGTTCATGTACCGCACCGACAAGATCACCGAGGAACCAACCTCCATCGGCGATCTCTGGGATCCGAAGTACAAAGGCAAGGTTTCGCTGTGGGACGACAAGAGCGCGGTTTACGTCGCTGCGCGGCTCAATGGCGACACCAACATCTATTCGTTGAGCGACGAGCAGATGGAGAAAGCCAAACAAAAACTCATTGAGCAGAAGCCGCTGGTCCGCAAGTACTGGGGAACGGCCGGTGAGCTGATCAATCTGTACGCCAACGGCGAGGTGTGGATCTCCAACACCTGGGGCGGCTATCAATCCGCCGAGCTCGAGAAACAGGGCATTCCGGTCAAGGAATTCATCCCCAAGGAGAACGCCGAGGGCTGGATGGATTCCTGGCAGGTCGTCAAGGGATCCAAGAACACCGAATGCGCATACAAATGGATCAACTACTCGATTTCAGCGAAAGGTCAGTGCGGTGTCGCCAACACCACCGGCTACTCGGTTTCGAATCCCGCGGCGGCCAAGAGCTGTATGTCGGACGAACAGTTCGCTGGTCTGCACATGAACGACGTAGACTACATCAACCGGCTGATTCTGTGGCAGACACCCGAGCGCCTCGAGACGTATATCAACACCTGGAACGCGGTCAAGGCGACGAACTGAATCGCCTGTAAGCACACCAGTAAAGCCGGGCGTGCATGGCAGCGCCCGGCTTTTGCAACATACCGCAAAACGGACACACCGCTACCGTGCTCTGTCGATGTAGCGCAATGGAATGAACCACCGTGGCTAACATCATTGAGCTCACAAACCTGAGCAAGACCTTCGGCGGCGATGTCACCGCCGTCGACAACGTGAGCCTCACGGTCAGGGAAGGCGAATTTATCACCCTGCTCGGTCCGTCCGGCTGCGGCAGGACGACGACGTTGCGGATGATCGGCGGCTTCGAGTTTCCCGATGCCGGCCGGGTGTTTCTCGACGGACAGGACGTTACCGATCTGCCACCCTATCAGCGCGCCGTGAACATGGTGTTTCAGGACTATGCGTTGTTTCCGCATCTGTCGGTGACGGAAAACGTCGGCTACGGCCTGCGCATTGCCGGCGTTGCCAAATCGGATATCGACAGACAAGTGCGCGAATCGCTGCGCATGGTGGATCTCGAGAGCAAGGCGGCCAATCGGCCGTCGCAACTCTCCAACGGCCAGCGCCAGCGCGTCGCGCTTGCTCGCGCGCTGATACGCAAGCCCAAGGTGTTGTTACTTGACGAACCGCTTTCGGCGCTCGATCTGAAGTTACGCGAAGCCATGCAGGTGGAGCTCAAACACCTCCATGAGCGGCTCGGTATCACCTTCCTCATGGTGACGCATGATCAGCTCGAAGCACTGGTAATGTCCGACCGCATTGTCGTGATGCATGACGGCGCGCTGGTTCAGGACGGCACACCGACGGAGCTGTACGAACATCCCGCTACGCCATACGTCGCCAACTTTATCGGCACGTCCAACCTGATTGCCGCCGAAGTGACGCAAGTGGATTCGAAATCCATTGTCGGCCGATTCGGCGACACCGCAATAGAAGCCCGGTTGAACGGCAGCCGGCCTCACCAGGGCGCGCAGGTCACGCTGTGCGTTCGACCGGAGAAGGTACGTTTGCTGCGCGATGCACAGAACACGCCTGACGGCTTCAACGTGCTCAAGGGACGCGCCACGGAACATTTCTTTCACGGTAAGGCGGTGCGCATCGCGGTCGACATCGGCAGTGATGCACCGCTCATGGTCGACATGCAACTCGACGCAGCCCTGGGGCAAAGCGCGATCCCGGGCGACGGCGCGGAGGTGACGCTGCTCGTTCGCCCGGACAACATCACCGTATTCGAGGGCCGGTAGCCCGTGAACCACGTCAAGCGGCAGCGTATGGCCCTGTTTGGTGTCGTCTCCGGCCCAGCGGCGTGGATGCTCATGTTCTTGTTCATCCCATACGCCGTGATGTTCACATACAGCTTCTACTCGCGGCAGTTCCCCGCAATCGTGCCGGACTTTCAGTTCGGCAACTACCTCACGCTGATTACCGATCCACAGTACTATCAGGTGCTGCTGCGCACGCTGAAAATATCTTCGCTGGTCGCGCTGCTGTCGGCCGCACTGGCCTATCCGCTGACATACTTCATCGTCTTTAAGGTCAAGTCGGCGCGCACCCGAATGTTTCTCTACTTCGCGGTCATCGTGCCGTTGTGGGTCTCTTATCTGCTGCGCGCCTATACGTGGAAGACGATCCTTGGCAGTGAGGGCGTGTTGAATTCGTTTTTGCTCTGGGTCGGCGTGCTGGACCGTCCGTCTGGCCTGTTCCTGTACAACCAGTTCGCAATGGTCATTGTGCTGACGTACATTTATATCCCGTTTGTGGTGATGCCGCTGTATACGTCGCTCGAGAAAATACCGAGAAATCTCATCGAGGCATCGCAGGACCTGGGCGTGCGGCCGTTCCGGACCTTTCTCAAGGTAACGTTGCCGTTGACCGTGCCTGGCATGCTGGCCGGCATGACGTTCGCGTTTTGCCTCACCATGGGTGATTTCGTGGCGCCGTTTCTGGTGGGGGGACCGGACGGCCTGATGATCGCCAACGTTGTGCAGACCCAGTTCGGCACGGCGTTCAACTGGCCGCTCGGATCGGCGCTGTCCATGGTTATGCTCGCGATCGTGTTGTTCATCATCAGCGCGTCCGACCGCTTAGAGCGCGCCGGCCGTCTGGATCTGAATTGACGTGGCCACAAACGAACAAACCGCCAACGGTATCGCGCTCAGCCGCCCTTTTGCGCACCTGGGCCGGCGGCATTTCCCCGACAACATGATCATGGTCGCGGCGGGATGCGTGCTCGCATTCCTGTACGTGCCGATCATCGTGCTGATTGTTTTCAGCTTCAATGACAATCCGGTCACCACGCTGCCGCTGCGCGGCTTCACGCTCGAGTGGTACGCGCGCGCGCTGTCCAATGAAGACATGCTGCAGGCGATCTGGAACAGCATCATCGTCGCGTCGTGCGCAGTGATGTTGTGTCTGGCCGTGGGCCTGCCATCCGCTTTCGCGCTCGACCGACACGACTTTCCGGGCAAGAGCCTGTTTCGCCGCTTCGCACTGTTGCCCATCACGCTGCCGGGTCTCATTACCGGCATATCCATGCTCAACATGTTCCGCGCCATGGGTCTCGAGCTGAGTTTGTGGACCGTTATCCTCGGTCACGGCACGGCGCTGACGGCCGTTGTGATTACGCAGATCTATGCGCGGCTGCAACGCTTCAACCGGCGGATCGAAGAGGCGTCGGGCGATCTCGGCGCCCGCCCCTGGCAGACCTTTTTCTATGTCACGTTGCCGAATATCCGCTCGGCGATCATCGGCACATCGCTTTTGAGCTTCACGCTGTCGTTCGACGAGATTCCGGTGACGTTCTTTCTCACCGGCAGGGACAACACCCTGCCGATGTATATCTACTCCACCATCCGCCGCGGCATCACGCCGGAAGTGAACGCGATCGGCACGATTATCGTCGTGTTCTCGCTGTTCCTGATTCTGTTCTCGGTTTACCTCCTTCATAAAGAGGAAAGCTGATCCCTCTTCCCCTCGCGGGAGGGTTAGCCCGCATTTCTCACCAGGATTTGGAATTTTGGGGCAAGCAGGCTGCGCATGTTGGACGCCCGGCCGCCGGAGCATAGCCGGCCCTATGGTCCAAGGCCGCGCGTCCAAGATGCGCTGCCTGCT
>JBPCXK010000283.1:0-4710 GCA_051008635.1 Gammaproteobacteria bacterium | reverse complement strand
CGCGAGACCAAGCGATGAACATTCTCATGATGACAAATACGTTTGCTCCGCACGTCGGCGGAGTAGCGCGGTCAGTGGAAGCATTTAGCAACGAGTATCGCAAACGCGGGCACAGGGTGCTGATCGTCGCGCCCGAGTTCGAGAATACACCGAAACACGAAACCAATGTAATCCGGGTGCATGCGATTCAGCACTTTAACGGCAGTGACTTCTCCGTTGCATTACCCAGCCCCGCGCATCTGACGGCAGCAGTCAAGGAATTCGGACCTGAGATCGTCCATTCTCATCATCCCTTCCTAATCGGCACGACCGCGCTGCGGATAGCGCACACGTACGGGATACCATTGGTATTCACACACCATACGAAATACGAGCAGTACACGCACTATGTGCCGGGAGATTCTGCAGCGCTCAAAAGGTTCGTGATCCGTCTTTCGACCAACTACGCGAATCTATGCAATCAAGTATTTGCACCCAGTGAAAGTATCGCAGAGGTCATTGGCGAACGCGGCGTGCATGTTCCTGTAGATGTCGTACCAACCGGGGTAAAGCTGGAACAGTATTCCCATCTCGATGGCAGCGCGTTTCGCCGTTCAGTGGACATACCAGACGATGCATTCGTCGTTGGGCACGTGGGACGCCTCGCAGCCGAGAAGAACCTGGAGTTTCTAACCGACACTATCGTCACCTTCCTCAAAGCTGAGCCGCATGCCCACTTTCTCCTCGTGGGTGAAGGACCGATGGAGACCACCATACGCAGTCGTCTGGCGTCAGAAGGTCTGGGCGATCGGTTGTACGCTACAGGGATTCTGACTTCATCGCGGCTGCGCAACGCTTATGCCGCAATGGACGTATTCGCGTTCGCATCCAAGAGCGAGACTCAGGGGATGGTGCTGACTGAAGCAATGGCAGCGGCCGTGCCCGTTGTCGCTATAGATGCGGCGGGCGTTCGGGAAGTCGTACGGGATCGCCAAAACGGGCGACTGCTGCATACCGATAATGTTGAGAAGTTTGCGTTGGCACTGAGATGGCTTGCCTCGATGTCCCATATGGATGCGAGCCGCCTGAAATCCGCAGCCAGAAAAACCGCTGAGGCGTTTTCGATGGAACGCTCGGCTGGCAAGGCGGTGAATATCTATACGCGGCTGCGCGAACGCGGCGCCGTGAATCGCCACTGCGACTACCACGTATGGACCAACGCGTTGCACGTGATTGAGGCTGAGTGGGGCATGCTGAAAGGGGTCGCCAATGCGGCCGCCGCCGCGATCGGGACGGATCCGGGAATCTGACAGCGTGATGGCACCCGTGATCGAAATCGTTGGCGCCGACGGCGACGCTTGCCGTTAAAGGTACTCCGCCTTAGCGAGGCCGGTCGGCGCCAACGCGCTATCCGAATACACTCATCTATTGACGCGACATCCAGCCAATCTGTATCGACTACGACTTGTCCCCACACTTTTCCCTCAAGAGAAAGAACGCTCACGCGCCGGAGAGTATGCAACCGCTACTGGCCCGCAGTGAGGAACTGTACGACTCGCCAGCTTTGTCTGGATCCAAAGCTACGCGGCCTTGACCTCAATTGATCGTTTCTCCTTTTTAGCAAGCTCGCTTTTGGGCAACGATATATTTAGTACGCCCTTGGAGCACGAAGCTTCTACCTTGTTCCGATCAACTCCACCAGGGACACGAAAAGTGCGCTGGAAGGATCCATAACTGCGTTCGGCGACATGGTAGTTTTTCTTTTTTTCTTCGCGCTCTTCACTCTTTTCGCCCTTTACTGTCAGAGAGTCGTCACTAAGAGTGAGCCCGATGTCATTCTCACTCATGCCCGGCAGTTCCATCTCGATGTAATAGCCTTCTTCGGTTTCGCTGACATCCACACGCGGGGTAAGTTCGAGCCGCGGCGAGCTGAAGCGCCGCTCCAGGTCGGCGAAGGGGTAGGTCCACCCCTTCCCCAAGAGTCGCGGTAGGCTAGGCCACTCTGCTGAGAAGCGCTCGAAAAGATTGTCGACCTCTTCGCGCAGGCTCGCTAGGGGGGTTACGGTCTCAGCCGCTTTGGCGAGAGATGTCCGAGGTTTGGATTTTCGTTTACTCGTCTTTTCCTCTTAACAGGTATTTTGGTAGCCTTTTTTGCCATCGGTGAATCCTCATTGTAGTTAGTAAGACAAACACTATTTTCCTTCCTAAGGAAGCGAGCATATTGATATGTGTCAAATCACCGTGACAAAACTGAATTGAGATACGACCAGCTTTTTCGGACTTGCCGCTGAGACGCAATGGATGACACCAACCACCACGCTGACGCGGCACACCTGAGCGTACTCACGGTGTCCCGAGATCGATGGGCGCTCTCCCTGCTGGCACATAACGGAAAGCCAGCGCGCGACGCGGGTGGGCACGCGGATCTGCCACCGCTACCGGAGGTGTTCATTACGACAACGCCGCGCGCACCGCCTCGATCGTTGCGTCGATGTCGTCAGTAGTGGTTTGCCAGTTGCAAACCGATACCCTCATCACGCGCATGTCGTGCCACGTGGTTGCGCCGAACCAGGCCTTGCCGGATTCCTGAATCTTTTCGATGACGTCATCGGTTCTTTTGTCGTGGTCGCCATCGTCGGCCAGAAAACGCAGCAAGCCCTGGTTGATTCGTGGCAAGGCCAGGACTTCCACCTCCGGTAGTTTTCCGAGCTCGGTGACTAAATGCTGAGCATGGCGGCAGCAGCCGTCGACGATTTCGGCGATACCTCGCTTGCCCAGCGACCGAATGGCGGCATAGGTTGCGAAGCCGCGTCCGCGCCGCGACCACTCCGGGTTCCAGTCTTTTTGACTTCGGGTATTGTCGACAAGAATTTCGTAACTCGTCAAAAGCGACATCGCGGCGAAATGTGGCTCAGGATTGGCCACAAATACAAAACCGGAGTCGAAGGGCACGTTCAGCCACTTGTGTCCGTCCGTCGCCCAGGAGTCTGCTTTTTCCGCACCGTTCAAAAAATGTTTGTGCGACTCGCTGGTGGCAACCCATAGACCGAAAGCGCCGTCGATATGGACCCAGGCATTACAATCGTGTGCGATGTCGCATATGTCATTGAACGGGTCGAACACGCCCGTGTTCAGATCGCCCGCTTGCAGACAAACCAGCGCTGGTTTGCCATCAAGCGATTCCAGCCGCCGACGCAGCGCCGCAGGTAGCATGCGCCCTTCGTTGTCGCTTTGGATGTGCTCGATGGCGTTCTCGCCGATGCCGAGCATCCGCACGGCGCGAACCAGTGATTCATGCTTGAGCGCGGTTGTCAGCACGTGAATGGGCGGCGCACCGCAAAGCCCGCTTTGCTCGACGTCCCATCCCCTGTCGGCTAGCAGTTGGTGACGCGCCGCGGCCAGCGCCGTCGTGTGCGCTTGCTGGCATCCGGTGACGAACCCGAACGAGGCCGTTTCGGGAATCCCCAACAGCTCTTTTAGCCAACCCCCTGCGACCTCCTCGACGATCGCCTCGGCAGGCGCGCACGCATAGGCGGCCGCGTTTTGATCCCAGGTGGAGGTTAACCAATCCGCGGCCAACGCTGCGGGTACCGCGCCTCCAATCACCCAGCCGAAAAACCGACTGCTGGAGCTTGCGAGAACACCGCCTTCGACATCGCGCACGAGCTCGCCGATAACACTCTCGGGCTGCATACCGTTCTCGGGCAATGGCCGACCCAGGGCTGCGCGGAGTTGTTCCGGCGTTGCACCGGTGGCGATGTGTCGGCCACTCAGGCTATCGAGATAACTCAGGGCATGCGCGAGGGTTTGTTGTAGCGTGTGCGTGTATGAAGTTGTCATTGTATTGATCGAAATTTTGCCCTACCTGCCGTCGCTCATCCAGACCACCAGATCGTGTAGGAGTGCGGTGAGAGCACGAGCGGAATGTGGTAACGCGCACCCGGGTCTGGCATGTTCATTCGAACGACGACGACATTCATTATTTGCCTGCCCGCTGGCGCAATTCCTTGTGCGGCGAAGTAGTCGGCGCTGTGAAACACCAGCTCGTAGTGTGCATCCGTGCTCGCTGGATCGATATCCACCGGTACGGCGATCCGGCCTTCTTCATCAGCAGTAACCTCGAACAACTGTTCTCTACCTGCCGATCCACTCAAGCGATCGAATTCGACCTTGATGCCTGCGGCGTGCGTGCCGACAATCGAATCCAGTATGTGTGACGAAACCGTCGCCATATCATCTTCCCTATTCAATCGAGGCCTTGTCGCGTTTTGTGGTCGTGGCCGCCACTATCGGGCTGATATAGCCTTTGGTCTTGACGTTCACGCAGGCGGTTTTACCGCTGGCGATGGCGCGCCGCAACGCCGGCACCAGGTGCTCGCGCGTTTCCACGAGCTCACCGTGGCCGCCGAGCCCTTCGAACATGCCGTGAAACGGAATGTCGCGAAAATCGGTCGCGAAGTGCTTCTGACTGGCGAACATTCTCTCCTGTTGCTGAGAAATACAATCCAGGCCGCCGTTGTTGTCGATCACCACCACGATCGGGAGATTTTCCTGAAAAGCCGCCTCAACGCTTAAGCCGCCGGAAAGAAACGCACCGTCGCCGCTGATCACCACAACGGTGTCTCGCGGATACGAGAGCTTGGCGGTAGTTGCAAACGACACGCCCACACCGAGCATGCTGAACGTGCCCGGGTGCATGATATTTCCCAGTTTTTGCCCTTGCCAGCCGGC
>JBPCXK010000282.1:0-3391 GCA_051008635.1 Gammaproteobacteria bacterium | reverse complement strand
AGATCAAGCGAGGGCTCGTCATCGTGGTGAGATATGCGGGCTAGGCCGGGTTAGGGTCTGAGTATAACCTACCCAATGTTCGTCCGCTGAGGGAGCGGGGTTCACGGCGTGTTGTGGCTGGCTTCTGCGACACCCTTGGCCGGTAACAAGCCGCCGGTCGTGCGGTTCACCAGCAACGCGTCATGATGAGCGGTATCACTGCCCAGATGTTCGAGCCCAAGCGCCGCCAACTCACCGCCGAGCGGCGTTGGCGCAATTTCGTCGTTCATTCCGCAGAGAACCAGCTCCGCGTGCAAATTTGATGAAACGAACGAATTACGTGATGACGCTCTGATTTTTTCCGCCTGACGGTAAGCGCCTTTGGCGACTGCGTCGCTACACTATGACGTTCACCGGCACAAGTCTGCATGGACGACTCTTTGTGCAACTTACAGGAGGCGGAATGATCAAGCAAAGCGTTGTGGCGCTCGCGTGTGTCGTGCTGCTGGCCGGTTGCGGTGGCGGCGGGAGCGTGCCGGAAAATTCGTCTTCTGGAGGGTCCGGAAGTTCTGGCAGTGGAGGTTCCGGCAGCGGCGGCTCCGGAAGTAGTGGCGGTTCAGGCGGAAGCTCCGGCGGCACTCCACCCCCGCCACCCAACAGTACGCCACCGCCGCTAAGCCAACCGCCACCGTTTCTCAATCCGCCGCCACCAGGCAGCCCGCCTGTCGTGTCGGATGATCCGCCCAAGGCGCCAGCGGGTGTGCGCAACGCGACCATGACCTTGTTCGACGCCTACAGTCAGACCGTGTTTCCGGTCATGAGTCAGAATTGTGGCGACTGCCATTCCCAAAACATCGTAGGACAGACCGCGCACTCCGGTCCCAACGCACAGACTGCCTTCAACGTTATCTTCGGACAGAATGGGGATGGAGCAGGCGGCTCCAGGATCGTCGACCCGATACGCGCGGCGCGCTCAGTGGCCGTGACTCGGCCCGACCCCGGTATGCATGACGGATGCGGGGTGAATTGCCCGCAGGTTTCCGACGCCATAGAGGCGGCGATCGTCAACATGGCAGAGCGCAACGGTATTGGCGGACCGGCTGCCCTCGACTCGTTTCAGGGCGCCTTGCTGGGCAGATTCTACAATTTCTCGTTTCAGGGTGTTCGCAATGCCGATGGCACGATCTTCAGTCCGGCCGCGGCGGAGACCATCGTGAGGGGCGATTTCGCCTCATTGGCCTCGCCGATAGCCGGAACGGCACAAAACATACTGGTGTACACGACGGGTTCGGACGACACGCCCAACCCCAACAGGATAGGGCCGGGCCCCAACGAACTGGTGGCCGGAATCATCTTCGGTGGCGCAGACGCTAATGCTGTCGGTGCTTTCAGTCCGTTACCAGCTGTGCAAAACGTATTCTGGGGGCACTCGCTCACCATGGTCGAGGCCAACCTGGGCCTGGCGTACGACGCCGTGCAGCAGGCGGGGAACATCACCGAGTTCGTGATCTTTTTTCCCGAGCGCCATATCGTGATCGCGTTCCGGCAGGGCCATGTCCAGCACTATGGCCTCTACAACCCTCAGGTCGTGACCGCGGAGAATCGGATAGATTTTCTGGTGGCCGCGAAGATTGACGTGCTGAACATGGGCAATAGCCAATAGGTGCTTGTTGTCACGGCGGGTGGGTGCGCGCGACTTGCGAATCAATTGCCCCTGCTTCCAAGCAGCAGACGGTCCGTCCCGCCCCGGCTCGAAAGATAGAGATCGACCAGGCCGTCGCCATTGGCGTCGATGGCCTCGATGTCCAGACCGTTTCCTGTTACCTCCGCGGGAAAAACCGCACCGGTAACATCCTCGAACACCCCGCTGCCATTGTTACGATAAACGCGGTACGGCGCTGCGGCCCGTGAGCCAGCGAGGTCATCGAAGTTCGCGGTCACGATATCGAGATCGCGGTCAGCGTCTATGTCGATGAAATCGCCGTCCATGGAGCGGTCGTCGTCGGTGGGTAAACGCTGGGCCGTCTCGTCGCTGAAAAACCCTCTGCCGTCGTTGATCAGCAATCGGTTCTGACGCTGCGCGCCAGCAACGAACAACTGTACGTTGGCGAAGAGGATGTCGAGGTCACCGTCGCCATCGACGTCACCGAAGTCGGCCTCGCGTGTTTCTTCCGGCGTTTGACGTAATGGCAAACGCTGACCCGGCGCATCCGTGAATATGCCCCGCCCGTTGTTCAGCAGCAGACGGTTGGCGTCTTCGTTACCAACGAGCAGATCGAGGTCACCGTCGTCATCGACATCGCCCAGTTCCAGGTCCTGTGTCACGTCGGCGCGCACCGGCAGCCGGATCGCGGTTTCGTCGCTGAAGTTGGCATTGCCGTCGTTTATCAGCACAACGTTCTGGCCGTTGTTGCCGATGAGAATATCGGGCGCATCATTGTCGTCGATATTGGCAACGAGCACGGCGTTCGATGTACCGCTTACCGGCAAGCGGTCCCCCGCGTCGCTGAAAAAACCTCTGCCATCGTTTAGATACAGTTCGTTGACTTGATCGTCTTCGCTGACGATCACGGCATCCAGGCTGCCATTGCCATCGAAATCGGCGATCCCGATGTCTTCGCTATCGCGGCTTGTTTGCGGGAGCCGATCAGCGCTGGCATTCGTGAACCGCCCGGCGCCGTCGTTGAGCAGCAGGATATTCGGTTGAAATTCATGCGCGATCACGATGTCCTGATCGCCGTCGCGGTCCACATCGGCGGCCTTCGCGTCCATGCTGAAGCCCTGCAAGTCGGCGCCGGGAAGCTGTTCGCTGCTGACGTCGACGAATCGAATGGGCCCGGTGGGCGCTGCGCCCGAGCCGCTCCCTCCGTTCGGCGCATCGTCGGAGCTGCTGCAGGTCGTCAGTAGCGCACATAAGGTCATCGCGAGCGCGAGGCGGTTGATAACGCTGGGCATTGTCATTCCTGGGCCGGTTAGCAATGACATAACGGTATGTTTATCATTGGCCACCACAAGTTCAACCCATGCATCGGGCGGCGCACCAGTATAGATCAAAGCACTGTTCGAAGCAGACAACGCGCGTCATGGAAAAATCAGATATCGTCCGGATTCTCGAAGAGATCGCAGTTTTTCTCGAGTTCGCGGAGACCAACCCCTTCGAAGTCAATGCCTTTCGCAACGGCGCGCAGTATCTGGACGAATGGCAAGGCGATCTGCAACAAGCAGTACGGGAGGGGACGCTTACGGATATCTATGGCATCGGCAAAGGTATCGCTTCCGTGGTCACCGAGCTTGTACGAACGGGCAGGTCTGAAAAATACGATAAATTGCGTGGCGCGTATCCGGCGGGTTTTCTGGAGTTGTTTCACGTGCCCGGGCTGGGCATGAAGAAGATCAAGGCCCTGCACGCGGC
>JBPCXK010000281.1:0-2763 GCA_051008635.1 Gammaproteobacteria bacterium | reverse complement strand
ACTGTATTGGTACTGAACTACGGCCGAAGTCAGACCTCCGATGGCAATTATCACGGCCGCGATGTTCGGTAGCTTTTTGTAGAGCCGCAGATAAGGAAGGTTCTTCCATATGCGCTTTTGCCGTTTCGAGGTCGACCCGGCATACACAAGCTGCTGCCGGTAAACGGTGTGAAATGAGGGGCGAGATCTACTTTATTTTTTATTTATATGGGTATATTATTACCATATACGATCCACAGCATACCATTATTTCCGGTGAGCTGCCGCACAGACACACCAGAACCGAGGTAACGAGCGATGACGACATGTTTGAAATTGGTTTGCGGAGTCATTCTAGGGGTCCTGCTGGCCGCTTGCGGCGGTGGCGGCGATAGCGCCGCGCCCACCCCTGGAGATTCAACCGGCGCAAGCGTTGGGGGGGACGTGAAAATGATGGGCGTAGTCGAGCAGGCCAGCCCGGGCACTGCGTACGTTAATGGAATCGTGTTCGACACCAGTCGCGCGCAGGTTCTTGCGGAAGGTTCGAACGACGCGGTGAGCACCGTCGAGGAGGGTCAGCTCGTTACGGTCGTCGGCGAGGTCAATAATGACGGCGTGAGCGGCGTTGCGTTCACCATAGAAATCGAGGACCTCGACGCGTTGGCGCTGGGACTCGACGGTCTGCAAGCGCTACTGGATCAGATCGAGATGATAGCGGCAAACCTGCCCGCGCTCGCGGACGACCCGGAACTGGCCGCGTTGCAGGAGAAAATCGACGAACTGCGTGCGAAGCTGGAAGAAGAGCTGCCCTTGACTCCGGAGGAACTCGGAGCGCATCTCGCCGAGCTCGGCGAATGCCTGGGCGAAATCGGCAGGCGCCTTGCCGCTCATGCCGAAGCGGTAAGAGAAGCGATAGAAGAGCAGTTTGCCGGGATCGACAACATGTTTGGCGAACTCCCCGGGCTCCAGGAAGGACTCGAGAATCTGGTGCCCGAGAACATCGACCAGCTGCTCGCTGACCTGTCGGGGCAGCTCGAGGACATACTGGAAGGTATCAAGAATGTTCCGGGCATACCCGACGATCTGGTTGCCAAGCTGGAGGACTTGCCGGATCGCATGCGGGCGTTGCTGGAGGAGCTCAAGTCGCGCGGGCGCGGCGGCAACTAACAGCGGGTGTTATTTCTAAGTTTATCTCAACCATATTTAGCCACATTATTTCGCCGCCTCACGCTGCGATAGTGTGGGATAGACACTGCTTGGGATTCGTTCTGCGATGCCAGAAAGGCCTTGCCTTTCTGGCATGCAAACTCTCTGAACCGTCCAGTGACCGGTGTCAAGGGGCGTCGAAGACGCCGAGCGAAGCGAGCTCGCCCTTGACACCCGTCACTGGACGGTTCACCGAAATCCACATTAATCCACAAAAGTTCAACGGATTATTGTGCGACACAGATGCCGATATAACGTGACATACAACAAGAGTTCATCGTAAGGGTGTCGTCAATGAGCGCACGTCCTGGGATGAGTCCGTCAGCATTTCGACGCAACGATAAATGCCTTTAGCGAGATTACGTTTCTTAGCGCGCCAGGAGTGATTTTGTCGATGGCGAGACAAATGTCGGTGATCACGGCAGGCGTGGAAAGCTTCGTAAACCCGCCAGTGGACAGATAGGCGGCGAGCCCGAATTTTTCGCATACCTCTATCGAAAAACCGAAGCGCCCGGTGACAGTCTCCCGCAGCGTTTCCAAATACGTCCTTGGAATTGCGGCATTTCCGTCCATTGGGTCCTTCCCTTTTGGGAAGGCCGCGCTTTCCGGTTCTGAAATAGGAAAGCAATCCTCGTGATGAACGTGTTTGTAGAACAGGCGGCCGACCCAGGTTGTCCATGGCTCGATCAGAATCAGTTTTCCTGTCGGGATCAACACTCGACTGATCTCCCCGAGCGCTGTCATCGGGTTTTCAAAGTGGTGAAAGACATCGATCCCGACGACGGCTGAAAAGCTTTCGTCGTCGAAGGGCAATTGATGAACGTCTACCTGCCGGTCGATGTGAGCCGAGGGGCTTATGTCGGTCACGACCGTGCACCGATGATAGTCAGTAAAGAACCCCGGTCCAGAGCCCAGCTCGCAACTCCGGCCGCTCGGCATTGCCGCGGCGATTCGTTCAAAGTATTCCTTTTCGTAGTATTTGCGCAGCCCCGGCTTGGCATCCCAGACCGCTCGATGAGCGGCGATCCATTCCGGAGGCGCCGTCTCGCTAGTCATCGATTCTTTCGGCCGAGTGGTCGATTGCTCCGGCCGGTGCCGCCTCAATCGGAACCTTCCAGACGATGAGAACCGTGTCACCATTGCGCAGGAGCCCGACTGCAGTGTCGCGAGCGCTGTCGCTCAAGCGAAACGAACGCGCCAGATCATTGCGGGCCGAGGGACTGTGCATCGTTACTGTTTCAGTCACCTGCAAGTCATCGATCGGCAGCCCACCCCGAGGCGGCCGTACCTGGTCTTCGATCACGCATGTCTGTTTCTCCATTTTTAATACGCGGGTGAGCACGATCGGGGCCGATCGTGTCGGGGCAATCATTTTCTTCTTTATAGTTGCCTGAAACAGCTCGGCCAGGCGCCCGTTAAACAGCAAGTATGTCGCAATATGAAAAGGTATGGCGAAGAACCTCAACGGCTGGCTTTCCGAGATGCGCGTAAACGAAGTCCCCTGAGCGAGCTGGGATTTGCGATTCGGATTCCAAGTGGCTGTGGAGTAACTTCTCCGTTCGACCGTTGCTGTATAGC
>JBPCXK010000280.1:0-9805 GCA_051008635.1 Gammaproteobacteria bacterium | reverse complement strand
TGAATTCACGCCGATTATCTTCACTCGGAAATACGACCTGTATTCCTCGTTTCAGAAAATGCGTTGTGAAATCAAATCTCTGCGCGATCATCTCGCCCCGTGGTGAGACATGCGGGCTAGCCTGTTGCAAATAGCGGGGCTGTCTAGCGCTAACGGGTTTTCCGCTCCATTAAAAGGGCATTAAACTCAACGCGCTTGAAATGCACGTTACGTGCGTCTTACTTGTGGCCTACATCCGGATATGTACATAATATGAACGCCGGATAGAGGAGCCTGCGATGAGTGACCTTCCCACTGAGCTGAAATACACTCGCAACCACGAATGGGTGCGCCTGAACGACGACGGCACCGTCACGGTCGGTATCACCGATCATGCGCAGGAACAGCTCGGCGATCTGGTTTATGTGGAATGCCCTGAAGTGGGCAGCGGCTACACGGCAGAGGAGGCCTGTGCGGTCGTCGAATCTGTCAAGGCGGCTTCTGATATCTATGCGCCCGTGGCCGGCGAGATCGTCGAGATAAACAGCGCGCTCGAAGATTCTCCCGAGACGATCAATGAGTCCGCCTACGAAGGCGGCTGGATATTCAAACTGCGACCGCGCGATTCGAGCGCGCTCGGCGGGTTGCTCGACGACGCGGGCTACGCCGAGTTGCTGGAAACAGAGGAATAGGGGTTTCCCCTTAGCTCCCACCCACCGGGTTTTTTTTGTACTTGCGGAGAATTCTCCGACGGTTTTTGTTGCAACGAAGTTAAAAAGAGGACTTGCCATGGCTACGGTTACGTTTCAGGGCAATGAAATTAATACAAACGGCGATCTGCCCGCGGTAGGAGAAACCGCACCGGATTTCGTTCTGGTGGACAAAAATCTCAATGATGTCGCGCTGAGCGATTTTGCGGGTAAGAAAAAATTGCTCAACATCGTTCCCAGCGTGGATACACCGGTGTGCGCTACATCGACCAAGAAATTCAACAAGGCCGCTAAAGAGCGCGCGGACGTCGTGATGCTCGTGATTTCCGCCGATCTGCCGTTTGCTTTGTCACGCTTTTGCGGCGCGGAGAACGTGTGCTCGATCGTTCCCTTGTCGATGATGCGCTCGCGTGATTTTGCGACTAACTACGGCGTGCTGATCGAGGACGGGCCACTGGCCGGTCTGGCCTCGCGTTCAGTCGTAGTGCTCGATGGCGAAAACAAGGTGCTTTACGCCGAGTTGGTGCCTGAAGTCGCGCAGGAGCCGGACTACGACAATGCGATAGATGCGCTTGGGTAGCGAGCTCTCTATCGCGCAAGGCATGCGCTCAGCGCCTGCGCCATTCGTTCAATGAGGAGAAAATAGGCGTTCGGCCCTGGTGCGATGCCCGCCCCGACAGGATCGAGTACGCCGATGCTCGCACCGGTGTCGTTGGCTACGCTACGTAGAAGCGCTGGCCTGAACTGCGGCTCGACGAATATGCAGCGCGTGCCGCTGGCCTCCAATCGCTTGCGCATTTCTCGCACCCGCCGCGCACCGGGCGGCCGTGTGGGATCCATGGTGAACGCGCCCGCCTGGCTGAGCCCGTAGCGCATCTCAAAGTACCGGTACGCGTCGTGAAACACGATATAAGGCACCTCCGCGACGGGAGCGAGGCGTTGGCGCACAGACAGGTCGAGTTGTTCGAGCCGGGCCAAGGTTTCGGTTTCGTTGCTATTGTAGCTGGCTGCGTTGGCGGGATCTGCTCGTGAAAACTCATGCGCGAGATAGGAGACAATAAACTTGGCGTTGACGGGATCGAGCCACAGATGCGGGTCAGCGTCGTGATCTCCGCCATGATCTCTATTCACGTCCGCGCGCAACAATGTGACACCGGGTGTGTTGGCGAGCACAATCAGTCGGATCGATTGTGGTAGCGCCTGCAACGTCTTGTCCAGAAATCGCTCCAAACCAGCGCCGACACTGACGACCATATCGGCGTCGCGCAACCGCTTTATGTCGGAAGGCCGCAGCGCGTAGCTGTGCGGCGTAGCGCCCGGCGGTAGTAGTAAGGCAGGCTCAGTGACGCCCCTGGTTACCGCGGCAACCAGCGAATGTATGGGCGCAATGGTTACTACCACCTCAAGCGCACGGGCGGGTGCGCTATCAGTGGCCAGCGCTGCCAGCAATACGAAATAGCGAACGGGTTTGCGATTCATTACCGCGGCTTTGCGGGCTTGGGCCGAAAAGACTGCAATGTTATCATGTAACATTCTTCGGATTGTGACAGATGGCGCGTCGGTCAACGAAATCGGCTTTTATCAAACGCGGCATGGGCACCGCTGAGGCGCTGTGCCGCCAGCGCCGCGTGCGCCTGACGCCGGTACGCCGCCGCGTGCTCGAGCTGGTGTTGATGAGCGGCAAGCCGATCGGCGCCTACAAGCTGTTGCAGGCACTGCGTGACGATGGCTATAGCGATGCGCCACCGACGGTGTACCGCGCGCTCGAGTTTCTCCTGGCGCATGGTCTGGTGCACAGGATCTCAAAATCGAACACCTTCGTAGCGTGCGCGCACCCGGGACTCGATCACTATGGCTTGATTCTGCTGTGCCGGCAATGCGGCGGCGCCGTAGAACTCGAGCAACAACAGATCATCGACGGCATTGACCGCTGCGCGGATGGGCTTGGTTTCGATATCGTCAGCCAGGTGCTTGAGGTCGAGGGAACATGCCGCAGTTGTAAGAGCGCATCATGAGTGCGCACGCGTTGCTGGCCGCTTTGCGCGCTGTATCCGTGCGGGCGGCGCCGCGGTTGATTCTGGACCGTGTCGATATGGACGTTTACAGCGGTCACATCATCACCGTCATCGGGCCCAACGGCGCCGGTAAGACTACGTTGCTGCGCGCCCTGCTGGGTCTGCTCACCGTGGAATCCGGCGAGGTCTACCGCCGGGCCCGGCTGCGCGTGGGTTACATGCCGCAACGCGTGGGCATCGATGAGGCCATACCCCTCACTGTGCGCCGTTTTCTGAACCTGAATGCACGCGCGAGCGTCAGGCAGTTGCGCGAGGCGCTCGTGGAAGTTGGCGCCGCTCATATCGAGCGTGAGCCCATACAGCGAATTTCCGGCGGTGAGATGCAACGTGTGCTGCTTGCCCGCGCTTTGCTGCGCGAGCCTGAGTTGCTCGTGCTCGACGAGCCCGCGCAGGCCGTCGATGTTGCAGGTCGGGGCGAGCTGTATCGTCTCATCGCGCGCATCCGCGACGAACGCGGTTGCGGCGTGCTGCTGGTATCGCATGATTTGCATCTGGTGATGGAGGCGGCCGATTCAATCATTTGCCTCAACCAGCACGTGTGCTGCACGGGCCATCCGGAAGCGGTGAGCCGACACCCCGAGTATCTCAAGCTGTTTGGCGACACCGGCGCACCGGGGCTGGCTGTGTACACCCATCACCATGATCATCAGCACGATCTGCGAGGAAACATCCTGCCCGAGCCGGACATCACGCCGCAGCCGAAGCATCACGGGAACGCGAATGGATGACTTCATACTCCGCGCAGCGCTCGCGGGCATCGTCGTCTCGGTCGTCGCCGGGCCGTTGGGCTCGGTCATCGTGTGGCGACGCATGGCGTATTTCGGCGATACCCTGGCGCACAGCTCGCTGCTCGGCGTAGCGCTCGGCGTCGTACTGGGAGTCAGCATCAACGCCATGGTGATCGCCGGTTGCGTGGCGGTGGCCTTACTCATCGTCCTGTTACAGCGCAGCCGCACCCTGACCAGTGATACGGCCCTCGGGATTCTGGCGCACAGCACGTTGTCGCTCGGTGTAGTGGCGCTGGCCTTCGCGGAGGGCTTGCGCGTGGACCTGATGGCTTATCTGTTCGGCGATATTCTCGCCATCACCGCGCAGGACCTGTGGTGGGTGTTTGGCGGCGGCGCGCTGGCTCTGTTTATCTTGTTATGGTTGTGGCGGCCGCTGCTTGCGGTAACGGTCCACGAAGAGCTGGCCCGCGTCGAGGGCGTGCCGGTCAAGACTGTTTCGATTGGTCTGATGTTGTTGGTGGCGCTCGTGGTCGCGGTCGCGATGAAGATCGTCGGCATATTACTCATCACGTCACTGTTGATCATTCCTGCTGCTGCGGCGCGCCGGATTGCCTCGACGCCGGAGCAGATGGCCGCGTACGCCGTCGTCATCGGCTGTTTCGCCGTCGCGGGTGGGTTGCTGGGATCGCTGCGCTGGGACACGCCAGCCGGACCGTCCATCGTCGTAGCGGCGGCGATGATTTTTGCGCTGGTCTATCTTTTCCCGTGGGTTAGGTCTCAAGAGCCAGCGGTCTGATTGACAGCGGCCGCTTGCTGACTACAGACGACGTCCTTGATTCTCTTGTGAGCCTGCTCGGCCAGTACACGGCGATCCGAGTGGTCGCTCGGCTTCAGCGGTGGACAGAAAGTGATCTCTACGTCCATCGATTTTTGTCTGAGAACCCCGAGCGCGTGGTAGACAAAGTTCATCTCGTCGATGAACGGTGCGGCCGGGTGCACACGCCCGGCACGCGGATACCTTATGGCCACTGGTTGCACCGGCGTGTTGGCCAGCAGGGCGGCTGCGAACAAGCGCGGATGGAACCGCTTGACCGTACTGCCATCTGTCGTCGTGCCTTCCGGAAACATCGCTATACTGTTGCCTCGGCGCAGATGCCAGGTCATCTGTTCTGCCGCGGCGGCGGCGGCGTTTTTACCTCCTCTGCGAATGAACAGCGTCCCCACACTTCTCACCAGTCGCCCGACGATCGGCCACTTCCCGATTTCGATCTTGGAGACAAACCGGGTACGTACCAAACCACCCAGGATCGGTATATCCAGCCAGGAGACATGATTCGCCACGATCAACGCCGTGCCACCAGGTATTCGGCCGTGGGCCGTGATCTTTAGGCCGGCGATATGGCACAAGCGACGGAACCACCAACCCACGATCGGGGTGCGCGCGGCTCCTCTCGGCGAGTCGACGGCGCGTAGATAAAACACACAGATGAGTAGACCGGCAACGATGTGGGCGACAAGCAGCCCCAAGCGAAAGAGACAGCGTATCCAGCTCATTGAATCGATCCTCTGTCCATATCAGACCGCGGTTTTGATTAGGGCCTCCTCCAGCTCGCCGGTTTTTTCGAGCGGCGCGGAACAAACCGTGCCTGTGCACACATAAGCGACTTTGTCGCCGTGCGGCCGTTTTTCAGTTAGCGCATCGGGTAGCTCCGCCGCGTCGTGCGGAACAGCGAAACTCAGCCGATGCGGCGCGTAGTCTGCAAGGCAGCGTGTATGCCACTCGCGCATGCCCTGCGTGCTTCCGCGCAGAATGATGATCTGTGGCGGCTCCACATACTCCTCCAGCGCCATCAACAGCGTGGCGTGTCCCATCGGCGCTTGCGCCATTGCCGCTGCTGCGTGTCTGAGCGTTGATTCGGCCGCCTCCAGATAGCGGGTCTCGCCGACCAGATAGCCGAGCCGCGCCAGCCCGAGCGCCGCAACGCCATTGCCGGACGGTGTGGCCTCGTCAGCAAGCGGCTTGGGACGCTGAATGAGCTGTTCGTGATCGTCCGACGTGAAATAGAAGCCGCCGTTCTTGCGATCGGCGAAATGTTCGAGAAGGACATTCGCAAGTTCCACGGCAAACTCCAGGTCCGTGGTTCTCCAGCGCACCTGCAGCAATTCCAGCAAGGCGTCGATGAGAAACGCGTGGTCGTCGAGATAGGCGTTCAAGTGCGCCTTGCCGTCTTTGTACGTGGCAAGCAGTCGTCCGTCACGCCACAGCGTCGTGCGGATGAAATCCACGGCTTGGACCGCCGAATCGATGCACGTGGGTTTGTTCAGGTACCGACCCGCTATGGCCATACCCTTGATCATCAGGGCGTTCCAGCTCGTAAGT
Organism: Gammaproteobacteria bacterium; assembly: GCA_051008635.1. GTDB lineage: Bacteria > Pseudomonadota > Gammaproteobacteria > JBPCXK01 > JBPCXK01 > JBPCXK01. The sequence goes on along the minus strand of JBPCXK010000280.1, from coordinate 3,933 downwards.
ATTTTCTCATCGCGGCCGGGACGGATGCGTTTTTCGCGCTCGCTGAAAAGCGCGGCCCTCACCCTGTCGATGCGCGCGATGGTCTCGCTTTCGTCGAGCTTGAACTCATCGGCCAGGCTCGGCAGGTCCATGAAGGCATGCAAATGCCATTTGCCTTCAAAATTCGGGTTGCGGTCCAGACCGAAACGGCGCACGAACACCGCATGGTCTTGTGGATCGGCGACTGCCGCCACCTGTTCGCGATCCCACACGTAGAACTTGCCTTCTTCGCCTTCAGAATCTGCATCCAGCGTGGAGTAGTAGCCGCCTTCTGGCGACTGCATCTCGCGCATGACCCAGTCGGCGGTCTCGACGCCCGCGCGCGCGAAGACCGCGCGTCCGGTGGCTGCGGCGGACTGGGCGCAGAGCTGCAACAAGGGCCCGTTGTCGTACAACATCTTCTCGAAATGGGGGATCATCCAGTAGTCGTCGACCGAATAGCGGCAGAAACCGCCGCCGAGATGATCATAAATTCCGCCCAGCGCCATTTGCTCGAGCGTGAAGGTGGCGATATGCAGGCCGCGTTGATCTGGACGTCCGGTGAGCGTGGATGCGCGCCAGCGGCGCAGCAGCAGGTCGATGTCCGCCGGGTGGGGGAACTTCGGTGCATGACCGAAGCCGCCATTGCGAGGGTCGAAGCTTTGTTCGATTTGCGCGCGTGCGGCGTCCAGGCTCGCGGGGTCGGGCTCGCGGGCGTCGCTTTGCGGTGTGTGGATGCGGTCCAGCGCATCGAGCATCTGGCGGTTCTGCTGGCCGATGTCGTCACTGTTTTCGCGATAGAACTGATCGACCCGGAAAAGCAGGTCGACGAATCCTGGCAATCCGTGGCGCGCCTTATTGGGAAAATACGTGCCGCCGAAGAACGGCACGTGGTCGTGCGGCGTCAGAAACATGGTCAGAGGCCAACCGCCTGAGCGCTGCGTCAGCAGGTACTGTGCGGTCTGGTAAATCTTGTCGATGTCCGGCCGTTCTTCACGGTCTATCTTGATGTTGACGAACAACTGATTCATCACCCTGGCGGTGGCTTCGTCCTCGAACGACTCGTGCGCCATCACATGGCACCAGTGACACGCCGAATAGCCGATCGAGAGCAGAATCGGCTTGTTCTCGCTGCGGGCCTTGGTGAGCGCCTGCGCGCTCCAAGGGTGCCAATCCACAGGGTTACCCGCGTGTTGCTGCAGGTAAGGGCTGGTTTCGTCAGCCAGGTGGTTGGGCATGATCTGCTCGGTGGCTCGGGCGGACCCGAAACTATAGCTCAACAGCAAGCAGCATGTCTTGGCGGCGCTATCACGATATCGCGTGATAAAATAGGTCATGCTCACCTATCCCAACATCGATCCGGTCGCCATCAGCCTCGGGCCGGTCAAGATTCACTGGTATGGCATCACGTATCTCGTTGGCTTTTTGCTGTTTTGGATGCTGGGTCGCATTCGCGCGCGCCAGCCGCATAGCCCGCTGCAGCCCGCGCAAGTTGGAGACCTGCTGTTTTACGGCGCGTTCGGTGTCGTGCTTGGCGGGCGCATCGGTTACATCCTGTTTTACAATTTTTCGCAATTTGCTGCCGATCCGCTGCTGATTTTCAAGATATGGCAAGGAGGCATGAGTTTTCACGGCGGGTTGCTCGGCGTGGTGATCGCACTATGGTTTTACGCGCGCAACCACAAGATCCAGATACTCCCACTGGCGGACTTCGTTTCTCCACTCACACCGCTGGCGTTGGCCTCGGGGCGCATCGGCAATTTCGTTAACGGCGAGCTGTGGGGCCGCGTCACGAACGTGCCGTGGGGAATGGTTTTCCCCAACGCCGGTCTCGAACCGCGCCATCCTTCGCAGATCTATCAGGCTCTGCTCGAAGGCGTGGCCTTGTTTGTCATTTTGTGGGTCTATTCGCGCCATCCGCGCCCGGCCGGTGCAGTGACCGGGCTCTTTTTGCTCGGTTACGGCGTTTTCCGATTCATCGCCGAGTTCGCGCGTGAGCCTGATGGCCATCTTGGCTTTGTCGCGCTGGGCTGGGCGACGATGGGTCAGGTTTTGACCGTGCCGATGATCATTCTGGGCGCCGCGATGATGGTGTTCGCCTATCGCGCGCGCGCCGCCACCGCTCGATGAGACAGTATCTGGATTTGCTGCGCCATGTGCTCGAACACGGCGCACGCAAGGACGATCGCACTGGCACCGGAACGTTGTCCGTGTTCGGTTATCAGGCCCGTTTTGACTTGCGGGACGGTTTTCCACTCACGACCACCAAGAAGCTGCATCTGCGCTCGATCATTCACGAGCTGCTCTGGTTTCTACAGGGCGATACCAACATCGGATATCTGCGCAAACACGGCGTCAGCATCTGGGACGAGTGGGCTGACGAGAACGGCGAGTTGGGTCCGGTGTACGGTGCGCAGTGGCGATCATGGCCCACCGCCGACGGGCGGCGCGTGGACCAGATCAGCTCGCTCACCGAACAGATCAAATCCAATCCCGATTCGCGGCGGCTGCTGGTCAGCGCGTGGAACGTCGGTGAAGTGGGCTCCATGGCGCTGCCGCCGTGCCACGCGTTGTTTCAGTTTTACGTCGCCGGTGGCGTCCTGTCGTGTCAGCTCTACCAACGAAGCGCCGATGTGTTCCTCGGCGTGCCTTTCAATATCGCGTCCTACGCCCTGCTGTTGCTCATGGTGGCTCAAGTCACTGGACTCAGGCCGGGCGAGTTTGTGCACACTTTTGGTGATGTGCACCTGTATCTCAATCACCTGGAGCAGGCGCGCGCGCAACTCGAGAGACAACCCTATCCATTACCCGAGATGCGCTTGAATCCAGAGGTTACCTCGCTATTCGATTTCGCATACGATGATTTCGAGCTGGTGAACTACCAAAGCCACGCGCACATCAAGGCCGCGGTTGCCGTTTGACGACGATCTCGCTCATCGCCGCCATGAGCCGCAACCGCGTTATCGGTAAGGATGGCGCCATGCCTTGGCATCTGCCTGCCGATCTGCAGCGATTTAAGAGCATCACCATGGGCAAGGCCATGCTGATGGGCCGTAAAACTTTCGAGTCGCTTGGTCGTTTGTTGCCCGGACGGCGTCACCTCGTGTTGACGCGCAATCCGCGTTTCGCCTACCAGGGTTGCGATGTCGTCCACAGTCTAGACGAGGCAACTACGCTGCTGGGTGACGAACCGGAACTGATGGTTATCGGTGGCGCATCGGTCTACCGCGCGACACTGCCCCATGCGCGGCGCTTTTATTTGACGCTCATCCACACCGAAATCGATGGCGACGTCCTGTTTCCGGAATATGATGCGACTGAGTGGAAGGAGGTCGCCCGCGAAGAGCGCCCGGCGGACGATCGTAATCCATATGACCTCAGCTTTATCGAACTCGAGAGTCTCTCCGCGTAGCACTAAAAAGAACCCCGGCAGACAGCCGGGGCAAAACCAACGTGGAGGAGATTGATGAACTGCAAATCCGTTGAAAATGTCCGCATGGGGCTGTGTCCCGTAGCCTGATCCATACGGAGTCCCTGATCTTCGCTCCCCGGTCCATCGGGGAGGGTCCTTGCGAAGATTCATCCGGCCCTTCCTTGAGCTTTCGCTGCCGGATGCGTTGTTCATCCCTGAAACGTAGGCACAGTATGCCGTGTCAAAAGTATTCGCGGTATCAGCGGCTTAATGTAAATATTGTAAGCCAGCGCTAACACTGCCTGTAGGACGATTCCTACACCGGTTCAGCCTGCGTCTGCCGGCCGACTAGCACTGTGATCCGGCGGATCGGCCGTGTTTCCCATCCGGGGAAAATGGAGTACCTTTGGAGTTCACTGCCGATGGATTCTGCCCCGCTGGGGGTGTGAAGGCGCTCACAGGCTGGCGGATTGCCATATAGGCAGTAGTGCGATATGTGAACC
>JBPCXK010000279.1:0-3969 GCA_051008635.1 Gammaproteobacteria bacterium | reverse complement strand
CGGGCAGGGTGGTCTCGCGTCTGGATCATCCGATTCTCTGTCCCGAACTGCCCTGGGAGCGAAAGGGAGATGTCAGCAAAGTCGTTTTCGTTGGCGGAGCGCACCGGCATGATGACGGATCGATCTATCTCACTTACGGCGCTGCCGATCGGGCTGTTGGCGCCGGCACGATCGGCGAAGCTGAGCTCCTGGACGCGTTAGTGGGGGCCGCGGCGGTCTGATACTCGGCCGCTGTTCTCGCTTGAGCGAAAGCGGTAAGTGCGGCCAATGTGGATTCGGCGCCCTGGTTCTGATTTGCACCGTGTGCGCTCAAGCCATCCCGGCAGCCGCCGGTTTCAAAGTCATAAAGCGCGGTACCGATGTCATTAGCCCCGAGGAACCACTGCGCAGCGTTTTGCACGTAATCCAACCAACGATCATCAGTAGTCACGCGCCATGCAGTAAGGCACGCGTCTGCCATGGCTGCGGCCTCCAGAGGTTGCTGGTCGAATCCCGGTCGTGGCTCCGACAGGTCCCAGCCGCCAACCGGAGCAAAACTGAAGTGGTTGCGATGCGTTTCGATGTGCACCAGCCATTCCAGTAGCCTCAAGCCATCCGCTACCAGCACCGAGTCTTTAAGCGTTTCGCCGGCGCAAAGCAGCGCCTGTGGCAGCCGCGCATTGTCATAGGTCAACCGCGCTTCCGGCCAAGGCCAGAACTGGTCGTTGGCCGGGCGAGGCAGCACTTGTGCCGTGTGTTCGAGAAGCTCCCGCAGGCGGCTATTTGATGGTTCGGCGGCCAGCATTTCGGCGTAACCGAGCGCGGCGTAGGCATGGGGTCGCGGATAAGCCGTATCGAGTCTGGCGCTTTGCTCAAACAAAAAGCGGGCGGAGTCCGTTACCCACTGCGTTGGACCGTGGCGCGCCGCGATGCCGAGCGCCCAGATTGCGCGACCATGGCAGTCGCCGGAAACCGGTGAGTCCGCCCACTTTCTGTCGAAGGTCAGCCGGTTGTGATAGCGCCCGTCCTCGTGGGCGTGAAGGAGGAAACTCAGATAAACACCCGCCAGCTCCACTAGAGAGCGCGGCGGCGAAGGTTCGCGGCAAACAACGATCAGCGCGCGCGCAACATCATCGGTCGTGTACCCACAACTACGCCGCGGGATTGCATACCACGCATGTTCCAGAACGCCGGCGCTGTCGGAAAGACGGTGCAGGTGATCGAAACAAGGCTCTGGAATTCTCATGCAACCGCCGATGCCTGATGTGCAGACAACGATTCAGCCAGCGCTTCGTAACGTTGCCCGATGCTGGACCACGCCAGCGACGACGCCAGTTGTCGCGCCGTGCTGATCGCGGCCTGGCGCGATACCGGTTCTGTCAACAATTGGCGAAGCGCCCCGGCCATGGCCGCAGGATCCTCATGCGGCACAAGCAGGCCGCCGCCGCTGGCGAGGAGTTCCGTGGCGTGTGGAAATCGGGTCGCGACGACGGGTTTCAGAGCGGCAATCGCGTCGATTAGCACGCCGGAGGTCACTTGCTCGCGTGAGTCATACGGTAGCAGCACGATATCGGCGCCAGTGACCAGGCGTTCCAGCGCTTCGTGGTTCAAATACTCATTCCGAAAATCGATCATGTCGCTCACGCCTAAACTCTTTGCCGCGCTGAGCAAGCCGTGGCGATACCGCTCTCCTTCGAGACGTAGTACGTTGGGGTGTGTCTGGCCGGCTATCCGGTAGATCGGTTTGGGTTCGAGATCCTTGAGATAGGCTAGCGCTTCGATGCCCCGCTCTATGCCCTTTCCGGGACCGATCAAACCCCATGTAAGGACGACCGGTCGCTCGTTTGCCGATGGGGAGGTGCTGCGATATCCGTGCGCGCCATGAGGAATGACGTGCACTCTGCGTTGATCTATCCGGTAGTGACGTTCGAGCTGCCGCTTCGCGGCAGAAGACATCACAACCAGAGCACCCGCCAGCGCTGCGATACGTTCGACAATGGATCGCTGCCGATCCGAGGGGCGCGTAAGCACGGTGTGCAGTACCACGATGGTCGGCGCGCTTATGCGCTCGAGTACATCGAGCACCGCGATGCCGTCATCAGGCCCGTAAACGCCGAATTCGTGCTGGATGATCGCCACGTCATAGTCGTCCAGGCGTGCCGCTGCCGTTCGCCGCGACAAGGGGCAAGACGGATTGAGCTGGCCGACCACCTCGGTTCTGGTCGATGGCTCCTCCTGCCTGTCGCCCTCTATTCTCATCACACCGATGTTCGTTGCATCGTACCCCTGCGCGCCTATCGCGGTGATTAAAGAATGAGTAAATGTTGCGAGTCCACATCGAGTGGGAACATATGTGCTAACAAAACACAAGGATGAAGGCGGAGAGTACGTCAATAATTTTGGCGTCATCTTTTTTCCTGGACCTCGTCGAAAGGTCGTGCGGCAGAATACAACGTCGTTATATTCTAGGTGAGCAAAGTGGCCTCGTATTGACCTGGGTCAATCCGGCGGCGAGCGATGTTGCCAGTCCTGAGGCGTTTCCGGGTTCTGAGCGGCCGGTGCTTGCCTTCTAGCCAGTTCTCGTCCAAAAAAGGAGATGACTGGCAGGAGGGTACTGTCGAGGGCGGCTGCCCAGTATACCCGTTAGCGATTGTAGTTCCGAGCAATTTCGATCAGTCCCCGATAAAGCTGTTAGTGAAGTTGTTTTTGAGTGCCAACGTAGCGCGCGGCGGGCGTTGGCAAGCGACAGGCGGCCACCGAGGAGCGTGGTTCCCAGGTACCACAGGTGTTAAGAACCCGTGATAGGTGTTGTTTTACGCCGGCGCTGGTCGTAAACCGAGCAAAGACCACAAGATTGTGCGTGAAGATACTCGACCACACGCAGGTGATGCGTTTGGTGCGCGTTGCGCCTCCGCCCGGTGTTGGGTTTTTGTTTGCCAATCAATTGCTTGCGTGCTCCTGAATGGACAAGTACACCCACCTCGCCGGCGGTTTTCACTTGCTGGCTGGCTGTTTTCCTAAGTAAAATCAACTGCTTAGACCTTTTTTGGACGAGAACTGGCCAGGGAAGTGAGCCGATCGCGTTGTCCCTGGAAACCGGTCGGTGGCATCGAGCGTAACCTTGTCAAAGAGCCGGCACGACGCCTGGTTCTGGAGCTGCAGGTGCAGCGATCTTCAGGCTGGGGTCGATCCCATAACGCTATTGGTGAGCGTGTCCTCGTGCAACGCTTTGAAGATGTCGAACCGTGTAATGATCCCTGTGAGCCTGCCTTCGCGTAGTACTGGAAAGCTTCTCGTATTTGTCTCGATCATTCGGGTCAGCGCATGACTCAACGGTTCGTCGTAAGGGTGAACGGGCATCTTTGATCCAGATCAATCGCGGCACTTGTGCATGATGTTCTGATGAACAAAACAAGTTTCATCAGGACCACCGCCATGCCAGGATACAAACTGAAAGAGTTTCTCGACAGCCGCCACATTCGCTATACGAGCATAAAACACTCTCCTTCCTATACTGCGCAGGAGATCGCGCAGTCGGCGCATATCTCAGGGAAAGAGATGCTGAAGACGGTCATGGTCCAGATCGACGGTGAGATGGCGATGGCCGTCTTGCCCGCGTCCTACCGGGTGGATCTGGACGTGCTCAAGGCCTCGACCGGCGCAAAAAATGTAGAACTGACGCCCGAGCGGCAGTTCAAGGACAAGTTTCCGGATTGCGAAGTGGGAGCGATGCCGCCGTTTGGCAATCTTTATGGAGTGACCGTATTCGCGTCGCCGCGGATAGCCGAGGATGAGCTGATCGCCTTCAATGCGGGTACGCACACTGAATTGATTCAACTTGGCTACAGAGACTACGCCGAGCTTGTTTCGCCCAACATTGTCAGACTGTCGCAACACGACTAGCTCGCATTTCTCACCACGGGGCGAGATGATCGCGCAGAGATTTGATTTCACAAGGCATTTTCTGAAACGAGGAATACAGGTCGTATT
>JBPCXK010000278.1:0-6480 GCA_051008635.1 Gammaproteobacteria bacterium | reverse complement strand
ACGTTGGGCTTCGCTATGCTCTCAGCCCAACCCACGGCTGCAACGCAATCTGTCCCCCTCACAACTCCCTGGAAGCAAAATCCGCCAACCGCGATCGCTCGCCTCGCGTCAACGTCACATGCCCGCTGTGACTCCAGTCCTTGAAGTGATAGACGACGTAAGTCAGGCCCGAACTCGTTTCAGTCAGGTACGGCGTGTCGATCTGCGCGGTGTTGCCGAGGCAGACGATCTTGCTGCCCGGGCCCGCGCGGGTGATGAGGGTCTTCATCTGTTTGGGTGTGAGGTTCTGGGCTTCGTCCAGAATGATGAAGCGGTTGAGGAACGTACGGCCGCGCATGAAGTTGAGGGAGCGGATCTTGATGCGGCTGTGCACGAGGTCGTTGGTCGCGGCGCGGCCCCAGTCGCCGCCTTCGTCCGAGCTCGTGAGCACCTCGAGGTTATCCATCAACGCGCCCATCCAGGGGGTCATTTTTTCTTCTTCGGTCCCGGGCAGAAAGCCGATGTCTTCGCCGACCGGCACGGTGACGCGCGTCATAATGATTTCGCGATAGAGCCTGCGCTCCAATGTTTGCGTCAAGCCGGCGGCCAGCGCGAGCAGCGTCTTGCCCGTGCCGGCGGCGCCGACCAGTGTTACGAAGTCGAGCTCGGTGTCGAGCAGCAGGTTGAACGCGAAATTTTGCTCCCGGTTGCGTGCATTGATGCCCCAGATGGAATGATTGGGCTGGCTGTAGTCGCCCGCGAGCTCGAGCGTCGCTTGTTCGCCGTCGACGGACCGGATGATCGCTTCGAAACCCGCGTCGTCTACCTTGTACGCGAACTGGTTCGGGTGCCACTGCTTGCTCAGCGGACTCGTCAGCCTGTAAAACGTATTGCCCTGTTCCTGCCACGATTCGACGTCTTCGCTATGCTTTTCCCAGAAGTCGGCCGGCAGTTCAGCCATGCCACCGTACAGAAAGCGCACATCGTCCAGCACGCGATCGCTTTGATAGTCCTCCGCGTGGATACCCAGTATGGCTGCCTTGATGCGCAGGTTAATGTCTTTCGAGACCAGCGTGACGCGCGTACCCGTACCTTCTTCCCGCAGCCCCAGCGCGATGCCGAGAATGGCGTTATCGGTTGCACCGTGCAGGCTTTCCGGTAAGGCCGCGGTTGAGTTGTTAGTCTGAAACACCAGTTTGCCGGACGGCCGCAAATCCGTTCCCACGCCGCCGGGCGGATTCAGGTCGAGGCCCATTTCGATCGGCGTGTCGCCGTTGTGGCTCATGAGCTCGTCGATAAAGCGGCTGACCTGACGCACGTTGCGCGCGACTTCGGAGACGCCTTTCTTGGCCTTGTCGAGCTCTTCCAGCACCACCATGGGCAGGAATACATCGTGTTCATGGAACTGAAACAGCGCCGTCGGATCGTGCATCAGCACGTTGGTGTCGAGAACGAAAAGATGCCTGCTTGGGCCCGGGTTGTCAGTCATGGTTGATGAAATTTCGTGTTTAGCGTTGGTGAGTTCCGGAGCCGTTTTCCAGCCGCCTGCCACACGGATCGCTCGGGGCGTCAGGGCTGCCCTCGCCTTGTCAAGCAAGGCGTGCGTGGTAGTATGAGCGCGGTAAACCTGTTCGGAGCGCCTCGATGTTTCACGGCAGCACAGTGGCTATGGTAACCCCGATGACCGCGGACGGCGCGGTCGATGACGAGGGTCTCGCCAGGCTGGTCGAATTTCATATCGACAACAAGACCGACGCGATTCTGGCGGTGGGCACCACCGGCGAATCAGCGACTCTGGATCACCAGGAGCACTGCGATGTCGTGGCCAGAGTCGTGAAACTCGTGAACAAACGGGTGCCCGTGATGGCGGGAACCGGGGCCAATTCCACTGCCGAGGCGATACAGCTCACCCGCTGCGCCGCCGAGGCCGGGGCCGATGCCTGTCTGCTGGTCACGCCCTACTATAACAAGCCGACGCAGGAGGGTTTGTATCGACATTTCAAGGCCGTGGCGGAAGCCGTAGATACGCCGCAAATTCTATACAACGTGCCCGGCCGCACCGCCTGCGACATGCAGGCCGCGACAGTCGCGCGGCTCGCCAGGATTCCCAACATCATCGGCATCAAGGAGGCCACCGGCGATCTCGTGCGCGGCCGCGAGATACACCATTTGTGCGACGGCGCTTTCGATGTCTACAGCGGCGAGGATCCGACCGCGCTCGGGCTGATGCTCGAAGGCGCCAGGGGCGTGATCTCCGTGACCGCGAACGTGGCGCCGCGGGCAATGCACGATATGTGCAGCGCGGCCCTCGAGGGTGATGCAAATACGGCCCGCGAGATCAATCAACGCCTGCATCATTTACATCGCGACCTGTTTATCGAATCCAATCCCATTCCCTCCAAGTGGGCGTTGCAGGAGATGGGTTTGATCGCGCCGGGTATTCGCCTGCCGTTGACGCCGCTGGCGCCGCAATACCACGAACAACTCAGACAATCGATGAAGCATGCGGGTATTTAACACGGCCGCAATGGCAGGCAGGCTCGGGGCGGGTTTGCTGCTGATTGCGGTCGCGCTTTCAGTTGGCGCCTGTTCAATGTTCGGGATCGGCGGACCGCCCGACTATCGCAAGAGCGGCAGCGAGCCACCTCTCGAGGTGCCGCCCGATCTCACCGTGACCGAGTCCTCCGGCGGCCAGCTCGTCGTTCCAGGAGAGGCCGTCAGCGCCAGACAGACAGAGCAAGCGACAGTGCCTGAAGCTGCCGTCGTACAGGCTCAACCTGGCGTGCTTCGCGATTTCGCCGATGTGCAGCTGCGCCGCGAAGGCGGTTTGCGCTGGCTGGAAGTCGACGCCGCGCCCGAATTCGTGTGGCCAAAGCTGGAGCAATATTGGCGGGAACGTCGCGTTACGCTCACCAGGACCGAGCCGGACATCGGCATCATGGAAACCGGTTGGATCGAGCGCGCCGAAAGTCTGCCACAAGGCGGCATTGCCGTGCGTGACAAATACCGCCTGCGGCTGGAACGGAACAAGGCGGGCAACACGGGCATATTCGTCAGGCATCGGGGCGCGCGCCGCACGGCAGACGAAAACGGCGCGTTCTGGGAGCCACAGCCGCGCGATCCAGAGGCCGAGGCCGAATTACTCTCCCGCATGAGAGCGCATTTGGGTTCCGTACCGCAGGCCACGCAGGCAAGTGCTGCAGGCGGCGAACAGACTGACACCGCCCCACCGGAGCCACCGGCGTTGGACACGCTGGAGGGGGTACCCGTGCTGGTGGTCAACGATGCGTTCGATAACACCTGGAAACGCGCCAGCAGCGCGTTGAACGAAGTCGGTCTGGTCGTGCGTGACAAGAATCGCGACAAGGGCGTGTTCTACGTTAACGACATCGAGGCCAAACGTGGTCTGTTCTCCAAGGCTTTCGGGCTCAACAAGGGCAAGGGCGAATACGAAATACATCTGCTGGGTACGGGTGGCCGCACCGTGATCACGGCCCACAACGGCAACGAGACCGCGATCGAGGAAGAAGCCGCAAACGACATTCTCAGCCGCATTCAAAAGGCACTGCTAACACAGGGATAGGCGCCATCAGCTTACGCTTCGCCTCGCTCGGCAGCGGCAGCCGCGGTAACGCGCTGCTGGTCCGCGGTAGAGATACAACGGTCCTGGTGGACTGCGGATTCAGCGTCTCCCAAATCGAACAACGCCTCGCGCGACTGGATCTCACGCCCGGTGATCTCGATGCGATCGTTATCACCCACGAGCACGCCGATCACATCGGTGGCGCCGCACCACTGTCATGCAAATACGATCTCCCCGTATGGATGACCGCGGGCACCCTGGCGGCGTGCAAGGACAAGTCGTTCCACCGCTGCGAGCTGTTCCACGCCCATGCCGGTTTTGCGCTGTCCGATCTGCGGATCAAACCTTTTCCGGTGCCGCACGATGCGCGCGAACCCTGCCAGTTCGTATTCGATGATGGCGAATACCAGCTTGGCCTGTTGACCGACACCGGCTCCATCACGCCCCACATCGTCGACTCCCTGCGATGCTGCGACGCCCTGCTGCTGGAGTGCAACTACGAACCCGAGCTGCTGGAGCAAGGGCCGTATCCCTGGGCTTTGAAGCAGAGGATAAAGAGTAACTACGGTCACCTGTCCAATGGCCAGGCCGCGGAGTTACTGCGGCGAGCGGAATTTCCGCGTTTGCGAACGCTTATTGGTTTGCACATCAGTGAACAGAATAACCGGCCCGAGCTCGCGCTGGCGGCGATGTCCGATGCGCTGCAGGGAAGCTGTGACGACGTGCGGGTGGCGGATCAGGACAATGGGTTTGGGTGGGTGTAGGTCGCCGCGTAGTCACCGCATAGCCCGCACCAACTACCAAACACGCCAAATAAAGGCTATAATGGGCGATCTGTTGTTTTCCTGAGGAGAGTCGGTTTCACCGCCGGCCACTGGCGCACGAGTGGCACGCTGATTCTTGTAGATCAGCGTCCGCGCCTTCACGGCCAGTCGGTGCGATGCGGGTAGTAAACCGCACAGGCCCGTCCCAACGGAGTTTGGGGCTTGACTAGGTAGGGAGACTTTCCATGCAACCTTCCATTCGCCGCGTGATCTGGGAAAAATTGGTCCAGGACTTCGGTGATGCGGGTCCGTACCCGCAAAACCAGCTGGCCATGCCAGAGGCCCAGTGGGACGGTGAGGACTTCCAATCCGATGACGCACGCGATGAAATTTTTCGCGTCGCCGCAGCGTATGCACGCTGCTGCGGGATTGCCGACCCGTATGCGCTGGTTTTCGCTGGCTGGCTTCTCCAGCCGTCGGACAACGCCCGGCTGCCGGACAACGCCTGGTCGCGGGCGTTCCTGGCCGCGCTTAAAGGTCAGTCGATTCCAACGGACCCCGGGGGCGACGACTTCTGGCGTACGTTTGGAAAGAGCGCCGCCCAAGTCAGGGTGGCACTGGAGGTCCTGCGGGACCTATCGGGGGCTGAGGCCCCCGTTTGTTAGCTCAAGCAGCAGCGCCCCCGTAAGGGGTGCTGCTTGCTCCTTCCGCGAAGCAGGGGAATCAAAGAGCCTCGGTACCTCGTGGCCCTTATCTGACCGGCCGCAGTCCTTCCAAAGACGCCTCAAAAAGAAAATAAACGCACAGACGCAAGACCGCAGAGGCGCTAAGCAAGCCTTCGATAAGTCTCTCTGCGCTTTCGTGTCTTCGCGCCTCCGCATTCATCTGATCTTGTCTGAACAAATATGAAAGTAGATACATATTTACTTTTCGGCGAATTTTCTATGAAATCAATATTCTAATTGTTATAGTACATTTTCTGCATATGCCCGAGCTGACCGCCGCCATAAATGCAGCCCTCCAACTGATAATCAACCTCGACGCGAATCTGATCGAGATTGTCGCCCTGTCGCTTCGCATCAGCCTGACCGCGGTTTTCCTGGCCGCACTGCTCGGCATGCCCCTGGGCGCACTGGTGGCGCTGACGCCGTTTCGCGGACGAGGCGCGCTTGTGGCCACGTTGAACAGCCTGATGGGCCTACCGCCGGTGGTCGTCGGTTTGCTGGTGTATCTCCTGCTGTCGCGCGCCGGGCCGTTGGGCGATCTCGGCTTGTTGTTCACGCCGCAGGCGATGGTGATCGCGCAAACCGTGCTGGTGTTGCCGATTATCGCGGCGTTGACCCGTCAGACCATCGCCGATCTGAATCTGGAGTATGAGGAGCAACTGCGTTCGTTTCGGGTGGGGCGTTTGCACGCTGCGCTGACTTTGCTTTGGGAGGGGCGTTTCAGCTTGCTTACCGCCTTACTGGCGGGGTTCGGTCGCGCCAGCGCGGAGGTTGGCGCCGTGATGATCGTCGGCGGCAACATCAATCATGTGACGCGCGTAATGACCACTACTATCGCGCTCGAAACGAGCAAGGGCGATCTGACGCTGGCGCTCGGGCTTGGGATCATACTCATCGGGCTGGTTGTCATCGTCAACAGCCTTGCGTTGTCTGTCCAGCATCTGGCGAAGAGCGCGTGATGGACGCCGCGGCCAACAGCCGGGTTGGTGAGAACGGCGCTTCGATCCTGCCGTTGCAATTGCGAGACGTCTGCTACCAGATTCGCGGCCTGCGTCTGATCGACGCGATCGATCTGACGCTTGACCGTCCCGCGCTGACGGTTGTTGTCGGCCCCAACGGGGCGGGCAAGACCTTGCTGTTGAAACTGTGTCACGGGCTCATCGCGCCCACGTCTGGAACCATTCGCTGGGCGCATCACAGCGCGCTCAGCGATCCGCGCGCGCAGGCAATGGTGTTTCAGAGGCCTGTGATGTTGCGCCGTTCCGTTTCGGCCAACGTCGAGTACGCATTGAAGTTATGCGGCGTTGCACGCGCGGCCCGCGCACAGCATTTGCGTCGTGTGCTCGAGCTGGCCGGCTTGACGGCGCTGGCGCCGCGCGCGGCGCGTGTGCTGTCGGGCGGGGAGCAACAACGGTTGGCGCTGGCGCGC
>JBPCXK010000277.1:0-2772 GCA_051008635.1 Gammaproteobacteria bacterium | reverse complement strand
GAAAGATGCTTTTTCGGGGGTTTTTTTGGGGGGAGTGGTGTAGGCGGGGAGGGGGAAATTGTTTCCCCGTTTGGGGTGGACTCCGCTCCTATGAAAACCAGTGCGTTGTCCGATACTGTTACAGCGGCCAGTGCGACCCCTTGTCCAGACGCCGCGTATCCAGCCGAACCTCGCGCCGGGTGAACTTTACGCCCTCGCCATTGAGGCGAAAGGTATCGAGGTAACGCCCGACGATAAAGATATGCGGCTCGCCGGCATCGACATGGGAATTAACCCCGTCGAGCATGTTCTGGTAGATCGCCAGCGAGGTGATGGCGGTCGCCGTCTTTGCCGTTTCGTCGACTTCCACGCAGTACACGGTCGCATGCCGGCGCAGCGGCGAGTGATCCGTGTTGTGTTTCGGCAGCATCTCCGTGATCTTGGCCATATCCGCACGGTTGCCGCTGAGATAAGTCATGTCGTAGCTGATCTCAGGGCTGTAAGCGGTTATCGCGTACTCGAAGTCTTCGTCGCACAGTGCGAGCCAGTCGTCCCACTTTTCGTCGTCGAGGTGTAAACACGCCTTGTAGATCGTGTCCCTGACTTTCTCGTTGAGGTTGCGGTCAGCGGCCATGTCAATTCATCTCCAGACAGTTTAGGGTTCTGCCAGAAATAAGTTTGCATTTCTTAGGCCTAGGCGCACCGTGTGGCAAGGCGCGAGGCAGGCGAATAGCCGGCTATTTAACTGCCGAAGCAACGCCGCCACGCGGGATGGATAGGCCTAAGAAATGTGAAGTTATTTTTGGCAGAGCCCTTAGCTCGCCGCCGCCACGTAATCCTTACCTTCGCGGTAACGCGTGGTCGGATCACTGGGCAGGCGGTCCATCCATTTGCCCCACTCGTCGTAATAGTGGCGCATGCCGACCTCGTCGTGGATGGTCTGGTTCTCGTGACGGCCATGAAGAATACGCCGTGGCTCGGCATGCGCGTTCATGGCCGAACCCTGGCCGGTCACCGCCAGCAGGTCTTCGTGAAGATTGCGACCGAACGGGCCCCAGATGGTGTTGTGGTGGTCGATGCGCGCTTTGCGCACCTGTGGCGTGTCGCTCTTGAGGCCGAGGCCACGGAACTCGATCATGACCCTGTTCGGCGCGAGCGGTGTCATCAGGTCGCAGCGCAGCGCCGAGCCGCGCAGATTGAAGTTCACGCCCGGGAACATGTCGATCATGTACCACTGATTCGGCGGCATGTGCGGGAAAGAAACATTGGCGCGCGACTCGAAGCCCTCGTACTGATCGTACTGTACCTCGAAGCTACCCACGGTGACGTGGCCGTTGGCGTAGCCCGTATTCTTGCGCGCGAAGTAGGCGTCGTTGAAGCCGGTAACGCGGTTATGGTAGTGCAGGTAGTCGTGATAGAACTCGCAGTTGGTGTCGTGCCACAGTTTGTAGTTACAGGGGATGATGGCCTTGTGGTAATGAAAGACCTCCATCGGCTCCGCATCGAGCGACTCCTGCAGGCAATCGAAAGCGCCGGAACCCCATTCGGCAACACTCTGCGTCATGCCATCGTCGAGGCACACCCACACGAAGCCACCAAAGTGAACCTCGCAACGCAACCGTCGCAGCCCGACGTCTTCCTTCTTCAATCGCTCCTGGTAGCCCTCCTTTTCGCGGGAAATGTAGGTGCAATTGCCCTTCATGTCGAACTGCCACGCGTGGAACATGCACGTCATGTGCTTCGGATTGCCTGACGGCGTACCCGCGGCGAAGCTCCCGGAAGGCCGGCGCTCGATCATGTTGCCGCGGTGTGGGCATACGTTCAGAAAGGCGCGAACCGTGTTGTCCTTGCCGCGCACTACAATCACCGGTTCTTTGGCAATGGTCATCGTGCGAAAGTCATAGGGCTTCGACAACTCGGACTCATGGCACACCGGAATCCAGGTCTTCCTCCAGATGCGCTCGAGCTCTTCATCAAAGATCTCCTCGTCCGAATAAATCCGACTGTCGATATATTCACCCAGCTTGAGCTGGCCGGGCGGTGTGATCCATTGGGAATGATTTCTGGCTGGCATAACAACCTCCTATAACGGATTGTCGGTATGGGCGTGGGTCATTTGCGGGCGGTCTTGCGCTTGGCGGTTTTTTTCGCAGGCGCTTTCTTCGTCTTCGACGTTTTCCGGCTCCATTTCACCATTTTGGCGAATTTGCGAAGTTCATCCTCAGGCATGTAAACCGTGTGTTCCGGGCCGGGGTACGTCTGATCGCGGACATCCTTCATGTAGCGCTTGTACACATCCTCGATGATGGGGATGAGATCGGTGTAAATCTTGGAGTGACGCGGCACATGCTCCTCGTATAAATGGAACAGATCGGAGCCGATGATGTGTACGCCGTGAGCCTTGTTGCCGGCACCAAGACTGATCACAGGTACCGGCAGCGTCTCAGCCAGATACTCGCAGACCTCGGAGGTGGTCACCTCGCACAGGATCGAGAAGCAGCCGGCGTCGACGAAGGCCTGGGCGTCGTCGACCAGCTGCTTGGCGCGGTCAGCCGTCTTGCCCTGGGCGATGAAGCCGCCGAGCTGCGGCATGCGCATCGGCGTGATGCCGATATGGCCCTGCACCGGAATGCCGGCCGAGACGATCGCCTCGATGTTCCTGGCGTGGTGCTGGTTGCCTTCGCACTTCATCACCTCGGCATTGGCCTCGTGCACGAACCGGCCGGCGTTCTCGACGGCCTGCTCCGGCGAGACGTGGAAGCTCCAATAGGGCATGTCGACCATGCGCAGGCC
>JBPCXK010000276.1:0-2621 GCA_051008635.1 Gammaproteobacteria bacterium | reverse complement strand
GAGCCGTTCTGGAATTTCCACAGCAAGTCGCCGGAGTCGGCATCGATCGCCTCTAACCAGCCGTCATAAGTGCCGTTGAACACCAGGCCGCCGCCGGTCGACAGCAGTGCCGAGTGCGGGATGATGTCGTAACGCTTCTCCCACTTGACGTCTCCGCTGAGGGGGTCGCGCGCGACCAGGCGCCCGTGCATGGTGTCGTTCGGCGGTGCGGTGCCTTCCCACTCGGCCGCCATGAACACTTGGGCGAAGGGCTCGGTGATGCGCTCTTCACTGCCTGCGGTGATGGTCGTGCCGCCGCCTTCAGGTTGGACGGTGAGGTACATGCACCACTCGTTGACGATGCGGTAAGAAAGCCCGTTGTCCGGGCTGTAAGCGCCGGCGTTCCAGCTATGCCCGCCGTCGATGGCGGGGCACACCAGGGTCTTCTCCCCAGCCTTCGGCCACAACATGTTTTCCCACTGACCGGTTTCCAGGTTGAATCCGCTCGTCCAGTTCGCGTTGTTCATCGCCGGATAGACGTTGATCGGCTGACCCGTTTTACGATCATGGATGTGGTTGAAACCGTTCTTGCCCGGATGCAAAACGAGATCGCGTCCGTCCTTATCGGTGAACAGCACGTATTCGCCCGGCGAAGCGTCGTAGTCGTAGGGATCGCTGGGTGCTTCCTGGAAGTACCAGTTCAGCTTGCCCGTATCGAGGTCGAGCGCAACGGTGGACGACGTATACAGGTTGACGCCCGGACGATGGCCCTTCGCGCCGGCGTCCATGCACTCTGCGCCGCAGAAATCGTAGTCGGGGTTCGGGTTGCCGACACCGATCAGGATCTGGTTGTTGGCGTAGTCAACGGTGCCCGGCTGCCAGGAGCCGCCGCCGCCGTACTTCCAGGAGTCGCCACCCCAGGTCGCCAGTGCTTTATCGTCGCCACGGCCGGTGGTGTAGAAGGTCCACTTGACGTCGCCATTGTTCGGATCGATACCAAAGATGCGGCCTTCGACCGGATACTCACCGCCGTTTTGGCCTATGACTATCAGGTCGGAACTGACGAAAGTGGCGGCGCCGCTGAAGCCCGCGGAATCCTTCTTCGAGTCGACAATGGCCTTGTCCCAGATCACGCTGCCGTCTTTCTCGTCCAGCGCGATGATGCGACCGTCCGCCGTGCCCATGTAGACCCTGCCGTCACCGACGGTGAGTCCGCGCGTGTGCGCGAAGAACGAACGCGACACGACGGCCTCGTCCATTTCAGGCGCAAACGCCCACTTGCGCTGGCCGGTGGCCGCGTCGAGCGCCCACACTGTGGACGGCGTGGTCGATACGTACATCGTGCCGCCAACGACCAGCGGCGTGCTCTGCATGCCCATACGGGCTTCGCCGGGCAGGAAGAACCAGGCCGGCTTGAGATTCGTTACGTTGTCCTTGTTGATTTCTTTGAGCGGACTATGACGCCAACCCTTGTCGACGGTACGGTGATAGCCGCACCAGTCGCCGTCCGCACAGTTGCGGATGTTCGCGGCGGATGAATCCGCGAATGCCGCCTGGCCTGCGCCAAGTCCGACGACGGCCGCGCCAAACGCGGTGGCACAGGCCATGGAAAGCCTGTGCGCTTTTGGGGTACTCCCAGTCATCATCGATATCCCTCCTCTCGGGTTTGTGATGCTTATTTCCGATTGCCAGTCGCGGCGCGGCGCAATGCGCGCGCGTCGGTTGGACAAGCGGGGGTCCTGGAATCGAGTTGCCGGTGGCAGTTCGGGTTTTTCCTTGTGTTTTGCGCCTATCCTGGCCGCTGCTGCCCGTGACTGCCAACTGCTGGGAGACGGCGCCCGCACGAAACAGCGCGCCGGGAACGTGCCGCCCCAATGCGGTGATATATTAGTGGCACAGCGTCCCGAAACACCAGCGCTGCGATTCGAGAATACGGGAAAAGCCCGTGCGCCTAGCTCGTCTGCGCCAGGCTCACCAGTTCCTCGCCCTCTGCGGCCAGATCGCCAACGCCAAAGAAGACGACGGCAATCTCGCCGGCGTGCGGCGCCACGATGTTGTGCTCCATCTTCATGGCTTCGAGCACCATCAGGGCCTGTCCAGCCTCGACCTGCTGGCCGGCGCTGACGAACACGTGCGTGACCTTGCCCGGCATCGGTGCCAGCAAATGTCCGGCGGCGTCGCTAACGCTGGCCGCCTGGCTGTCTCGCGAGTGCACGCGAAATTGTCCACTCAAATAGCCGAGTCCGACCCGCCAACGGATATGGAGTCGATCGGCGTCAAGTCGAATGCCGGCGCTCAGCCAGCGCCTGCGATGCCCCGTGTGAACTTCCACAGGAAAGACGTTTGTACCATTTCCGCTGTCGCGCCGGCCAAAGGTCACCGACGTCATCTCACTGCCGAGCACACGCGTCTTGTAGGTCACGGCCCCTTTTTGCGACGACACGATGCCGACCTCGACATCGAAGGGTTCGCTTTCACTATCTTGCGCGATCGTGCTCAACCGTACCTTTTCTTGTGCGCTCTGGTTGAGCCGCCAACCCCGTAGCGTCGTCCACGGGGAGGCTACGGCCCCGGTCACGTCCAGGCCTGCGCGCCTGGGTGTGTTATCCGCTGCGTGCGCCAGCCACCACGCGGCCGCGACT
>JBPCXK010000275.1:0-2546 GCA_051008635.1 Gammaproteobacteria bacterium | reverse complement strand
ACGCCATGCGGCTGCCCGGCTAGCCCGCATATCTCACCGCGGGGCGAGATGATCGCGCCGAGATTTGAATTCACAAGGCATTTTCTGATCGAGCGGAATACGGCTGTATTTCCGAGTGAAGAAAATTCGTTGTGGATTCAAAGATCAAGCCAGCGCCGTCATCGTGGTGAGAAATGCAGGCTAGAGTGCCGCGAGACCACGAACGGCACGAGCGACTACCTCCTTACCGCGCGCCCAGACCATCTCCTTCCAGTCATCGACATCGGGATAGAAGGCATCCCTCATTTGATTCTTTATTGGCTGGTCGATCAGCGCCCCGCCACCGCCACGAAAGTGCAGCCAGCATTCTGCACGCAGTGCATTGAGCACCTCATCGACGGGTCGCGTTCCGTACTCTATGCCGCCTGGTGTGAATGTACAGCGCGACGAAAGACCAGACGCAATGCCGTCCAAGATGTTGCCGGAGTGGCGGTAGCTCTCGGCCCCTCGCGTCGATTCATCGGTGAAGCTGTTCGTGACCTCGCCGTACCAGGCCAGCGCGCGGCGGTAGGCCGGGCTATCCGGTTGCACGTGGCACCGGACATCTCCGTACCCGTAAGGTCCGAGTCCAGTGTGCAGGTCGAGAGCGGCAACATGCTGCATCTGCGGCGACACACTGCTGACGATCTTTTCCACCGTCCGGCGCGACCAGGTAGGTGCCTGTCCGCCGAAAAACAGCCCTTCAGCGTGACTGTACTGTCCGCCCGCTACGGCGTTCAAGTACGCGGAATCGCCAGTGCGTAGTTGATAGGCTCTGAGCGCGTCCATCGTCCTGTTCTGCTCCGCATCCGACCAATCCCGAGGACAAAGGACTTCCGCGATTTCCCCATACCCCTGATTCTCCGGGAGTGGCTTGGAGAAATCGATGAAGTTGCGGTTGAGGTCAACATTGCACTCGTTTGCGCGGCGCAGCCATGCGAACCCGTAAGGATTGATAACATGCAGAAGTACAACACCGACTCGGGGTTCCAGATCTGCGGGGCCGTTCTCGCGCAACCAATTGATCTGGATCCCTGATCCGCAGAAGCCCTCTACGCCGTGTGTTCCCGAGAGGACCATCAGCACGCGAGAGGCTTTGGGGTCGCCGAACCGGGCCTCGTCGATCGCCAGCGTCCCGCCGTCCGGGCCGGCTACCGGACAGATGTGTTCTTGAGGGGTGACTCCGCACGCCTCGCACGCGGAGCGGAATTTTGCGCGGGCTTCTGCGTAGTCCGATGAGAAGCACAAAATGCAGGATTCTGGAATGGCTCGTGACATACGAAACTAACCTCCACAGT
Source organism: Gammaproteobacteria bacterium (assembly GCA_051008635.1). Taxonomy (GTDB): domain Bacteria; phylum Pseudomonadota; class Gammaproteobacteria; order JBPCXK01; family JBPCXK01; genus JBPCXK01. The sequence goes on along the minus strand of JBPCXK010000275.1, from coordinate 1,230 downwards.
CGCGTAGTAACCGGAGGACCAGCTCATTGTAGAAGTTTGCCGGATCTGTCGGGGCGGTGCCTGGCACGGCAGATTGTGGGCTTACTCCGGCTATGGACTGTGAGCCCGACAAAAGAACCTCAAAACTGCTCGGACTTCTCGGTGACTTCCTGATACCACCGCATCCTGGTGCCGACCTTGGCGCGCATTTTCCATTTCATGGACTTGGGCGCGTCTTCGAGCGCCTGCAACAGATCGTCGATGCGCGACCGGATGATACCCGCCTCTTCGTCCGTGATGGCTGGGAACTCCTTTGTGTAGTCGGGAACCCTGCGCAGGTTGGTCGTGAAAGTGTGATAAAAGCCCCAGTCGCTCGACATCATGCCGGTGATGTACGGTACATCGATATGTTTGTTGCCGTCTGCCGATCCCCCCAAGGGGTGTTCCAGCATCAGCACCAGCGTGTCTTTAAAGTCCTTGAGATTGATTTCCACGATTTGCATCTTCTCCAGCAGAAGGTCCGTCGTGGGAATGGTCGGAGAATCGAGATGTAGACGATCCTTTAGCGGTATGCAATGGCAAAAAAACAATTCGTCGGCAAAGACGTCGACATTGAGTTTCGTCTCAGGATGAAGGTAGATGTGGCGTGAGCCTTCCGAGGCCACGTAGACACCTTCGTCTGGCTCGTAGCCGCGAGCGGTCATGAACTCACGTATGTTCTGGTTCTGCGACTTTTTTGCTGCGAAATCGACATCGGTAAGCACTCGCGCCATGTCGTCAAACAGGTGCAGGTTCGTCGGACATTGCAGGCGGTAGGCAATGGAGCCGAGTATGCGGAGCTGGATGCCGGTGTCCTCGGCGTCTCTGACGAGGCTCAGCGCTTCGTCAACAAATTCAAGATGCAGGTTTTCGGTTTCCAACGCCGCTTCCTTGTTCTTTTCCTTACAACGAGTGAGTTCGGAACGAGCATACATTATGAGTGGTGGTCTTGCCCAATGCGGCTTGTTGTCATGACGCTGTTGTACAGGTCACGCCTGTTCTCTGATTTTTGTGGGAGCGCGTTCCGAGGGGTGCCGCAAAAACCAACCGCAACACCTGTAGGTTGGCGCTGAGCGATAGCGAAGCCCAACGTGCAGCGGGTTCTACGAGCGATGGCCTCTCCGATTTTTGTGGGAGCGCGTTCCGAGGAGTGTCGCAAAAACCAACCGCAACACCTGTAGGTTGGCGCTGAGCGATAGCGAAGCCCAACGT
>JBPCXK010000274.1:0-5105 GCA_051008635.1 Gammaproteobacteria bacterium | reverse complement strand
CCAGGACAAAAAGTCGTATTGCATATGCCTCGTGCCCGCTTGCGTCCGGACAAAACCCTATTCGCTTTGAACGCCTACTCGGATGGTGTGGGCGGTTTGCCCCGCCTGCGTCGAAAACAGAGTCCGGTCTGGACCCACATGATCGCGACATCGCCACTCTCGGACCGGCAAAGAGAGGAGATTGGTTGGTCTGGGGACGAAGCCGTATACGATTGCCTGAACCGTTTACATTACGGTCGATTGACGCCGTGCGGCCGTCTTTGTTTCGGCGGTGGGGATCCGCTTTTCGGACGCGCGGCTGCCGACAATTCGGCGCAGAGCCGGCAGGTTTGGCGGGGTCTCGAAGAGACACTCGCGAGCTATTTTCCGCCGCTGGCGGGAATTGACATCGGCTACCGGTGGAAGGGGCCGGTATCGGTGTGTGCTGATATGGTGCCGACGCTTGGTTTTCTGGGCTCTCCGAAAATCTTGTACAGTTGCGGCTTCGTAGGACACGGTATTCCTATCGCGCAGCTCAACGGTAGGGTCCTGGCCGAACTGGCCCTGGACCGCCCAAGCAAATGGGCCGACTTCTGGATGGTCAACCGCCGAGTGTTTCCGTGGCCGCCAAATCCCGTCCGTTCATGGCTCAAACGAGGGATCCTGCTGGCGATGGCGGCCGGGGATGCGTGGGCCAAACGAAGATAGGAAACGCTGTGACAGCGCGCGTGCGGAGATGCTCGACTCAGAACTGACCAGTCGTCCGGCGTGCGCAATACAGTGAGCTACAAGGAGTAATTCGTGTGAAGAAAATCCTGGTAACCGGCGCAAACGGCTTCATTGGCTCCGCGGTAACGCACTTACTGGTGGAGAAAGGATACACCGTGCGTGCCATGGTGCGCGAAGGCAGTAACTTGCTGAACATAAAACAGCTAGACGTTGAGATATTACACGGAGACATCCGTGATCGAGCCAGCGTTTGCAGAGCCGTCGGCGGCATGGATGCTGTCTTTCACATGGGGGCACTGGTTTCGTTTTGGGAACCGCCTGAGCGCTTGCATTTGTTCGAGGCTATCAATGTTCAGGGAAGTCGACACGTGTTCGATGCGTGCCTTGCCGCGGATGTTGAGAAAGTCGTCTACACGAGCACGCTCTCGACCATCGGAAGTTTTGGAGCAAACCATCCAACTACTGAGGAACACAGCTTTAACCTGTGGGATATGAGCATGGAATATGAACGCTCAAAGTATTCCGCTGAGTTTGAGGCGTGGCGTTATGCGGCACGTGGTTTACCTCTGGTGGCGGTTCTGCCTTCGGCACCTATAGGACCCAGGGACATCACTCCGGCGCCCGCCGGGCGGCTCCTCATTAATCTTCTGAATCGTAAAGTGCCAGCGTATATCGACGGTGGCGCCAATTTCCTACACGTCGACGACGCTGCGCTTGGACACCTATTGGCATTTGAAAAGGGAAGAGTGGGGGAACGCTACCTGATCGGCGGACAGAATATTTCCGTGAAGGACCTGTTTGCTGCGGTGGAGACGCTCACCGGAATCAAGGGACCGAAGATAAGGATGCCAACGTCGCTAGCCATCGCCTACGGCCACGCCTTGGAGTTTTGGGCAAACTACGTAAGCCAGAAGTGTCCCGTGTTCACCGCGCCGATGGCGAAGTTCTCGAGCCTCCACTACTACATCGATATGACGAAGGCAGAGCACGAGCTCGGGTACTTGCCCACACGGTCTATTGCGTTGGCCGTCCTGGAAGCGGTCACCTGGTTTGTGGAGCACGGTTACGTGACGTTACCTCCGAGCTCACGGAATACACTCCAATCCAACCTGCGATCGGAATTGGGGTAGCCATGGCAGAAGATGTGAACAGGGCAGCAATCGAACCGCTTGACGGGCGAACCGCGACGGATCTACCGGGTCCCCAACGGGCCGGGCTCGAAAATGATGCACTCAAAGGACATGGAGAATCAGTTATGGCCGTAGGCCACTCTTTCGAATTTGAAACACCCGGTGTGCGTGACCTGGACCGTGTACGTTGTCACGTATGGCGCTATTACTGCATTCTGGCGGCGTGGCCTGCATTTCTACTTTGTGCGCCCGGCCTCATCAAGCTCTACGGAGGATGGAGCCTGACGGTGATCGCACCGCTCGGGATTTACCTTTTCAATTGGCTGGCCCTTTTGCTCCACGAGAGTTGGCATCGGTACATGCCCGGGTTCAACAATGATGCGTTTTTTCGTTGGTCGTCCAGGATGCTGGCTTTGGACCCCCAGTTGTTTCGGCTGATTCATGCCCATCATCATACGCGCGTGAGCACCTGGGACGACATCGAGGTGCACCCCTTCGGAAATATTCAGAGCCGCCCTCTCAGAATTGCCAACAACCTACTCGAGCTTATGTTGGGAATGCTCTGGATTGTCGTCGGTTGGCACATCAACGTTCCGCTCACGCAAGAGTATCGGGCTGGCTATAGCGTCCGCTCGTTGCTCATTTCCACGACCTGGACACTGCTTTTTCTCGCGTTGCTTTTCCTGGGGGCGACCTTCTTGTTAGGAGCGACGCCTGGCGAAATCATCACGGCGTGGGCGCTTATCTTCTGGCTGGGGGGCCTGTTTCTCCATCACTCGACGCTGATTCAGCACGGCAACCTGATCGTTGAGGGAGATATTCGCGAGAGAAACCGCTGGGTCCGCGGGCTACGTCCGGCGGGGATCGTCGAACGTGTCTTCTTAGTCTTGACCCAACAAGACCAGGTTCTGCATCATTGGGACCCGCGGGCGTATCATCGATTGTTTCGAAATAATCTGCGTGACAAGCCGCACGATGCGGTGCTTATCGACCTCCGCGACTATCTGATACTGGTCACAGACATTGTGCTGGGTCATGAAACCGAACACACGAAGCTTGGGATCCGTACTCCCGCAAGCTGCCCATAGCGTCCTCGCTGCGAGTGGCGAATGTGAATATTACCGTCGCTGCAACTTCTGCGCGCACACCTAGTCCGACGAACAGAACCCGGCTCACTGGAAGGACAGCCGGACGGCACCGTGAGATGCATCTGGCAATCGACCGTCAGCGCATTAGTGCCATCACTCGACCAAAGGAGGCGTCGTCATGTACCCGTCCGTGATTGCTTTCAACGTTGCGTTGTTCGCATTGATGCTCTTTGCCGGCATTCAGGGTTATCTGAGCCTGTTCATCAAAGCCGATGTTACCGGCTTTATGGTTTATCTCATCGCCGGCATTTTCCTGATTGGGCTGCTTGCAAGCCTGATCAAGGCCCGCCACCTCTACCGGGAAACCTGGCTCGCCCGCAACGATGAGGGAGTGAGGTTGCGCAGATTCCGTTCCCATCTCGAAAGCAGTATCAATCCTGTGCGTGCACTAGAGATCAAAATTTCCTCGGAGCTGCAGATCATGGATTTCGTGCCCGATGTGCTGGTAGCACTCGGATTTCTGGGTTCACTGATCGGATTTTATATCGCCACCACTGGCATATCACCCGACGCAGTTTCGAACGCCGCCGCCGCCGTCGGCATGGTAAGCACGGTCTTGAGCGGCATAGGCGTCGTTCTGTTCACCACCATCGAGGGGTTGATTTTCGCCCTGTGGATCGGCGTCAACAATCGTGCCATGTACTCACAGGCTGGTGCACTCGTATCCACCATCGTGAACCATGGTCACCCACTGGGAGCGGATGCCGCGCCATTGGAGGACGCCAGCTACGAGGGTGTGTGAGCCATGATCTATCGTCTTGGTTCCTCCATCAGCGACGGCGGGTTGGGTGTCGCCCAGCGGGACTACCTGTTGACGCTTGGGCTGTTCTTTCTATTGGTCGTTGCGCTGATTTTGATCCTGGTAAACGATCCCAGCAAAGAGAGCGTGTCGGCACCACCTGGCCAGTTGGTGATCATGACGAGCTGGCCCGACGAGCTGTGTGTCGATGTCGATGTGTGGGCGCAGGCACCCGGGCGCGCACCGGTCGGTTATTCTCGCAAGAGTGGCGAAGTTTTAAATCTGTTACGTGACGACTTGGGCTGCGCGGGCGATCCGATGACACTCAACTACGAGAACATCTACTCCAGGGGTCTGCCTGCCGGTGAGTACAGCATCAACCTGCACCTGTACAGCTATCGCAACGCATCGTCGAGCGGCGTGCCGGTGCGCTACGAGATCTTCATCGTCGCGCCGAGCACATCGAAACGGGTGGTCATCGCATCCGGTGAAGAAACGCTGCGCACGCTGGGCGAGGAGCTCACCCTGGTGCGATTTCGCATCAACGACAGTGGTAACCTCGTGCCCGGCAGCAGGCACAATGTGCAGATCGCGCTGCGCAACCGCGCAAAAACGACATAGAGCGATGGCAATGACGATACCTCACTGGATAGTGCTCGTCGTACCCGCTGTCTTCGTCTTCACCTTTTCAGCAGTGTCGTTTGCAAAGACCGTGCGACAGAAGATCGGTGTAGGCCTCGCCAGCCTTCCTGTTTACGGGATCATCTTTGCCGGCTTCGTCGAAGCGCTCGGTCTACCGAAGCCATCGCATCTGGAGGTGCTGCGACACGTCGAGACGGCAACACTCGTCGCCTACCACTTCAACGAGCCCACCGCCATCGACGTGTGGCTGCTGTTACCCGGCGAACGACGCCCCGTCGCTTACAACTATCCGTGGAGCACGGCCACGGCACAAGCAATCCAAACGGCAGCACGCGACGCGCAAAAGACAGGCACTTCGGTGGAAGTCTCCAAGCCATTCGAACACGACGCCGGCGCATCTTTTTCCGTTCATCCCAGACCGCCAAGGGAATCACCGCCGAAGCCCGTCGCGGTCGTCCGGCCGTAGGAGCGCGTACAGTCTCGCAGCGAACCCCACCGGCAGCCGATGGTTTGGTTGGTTTCGTCCCTCACGCCGCCCTACAAAGGGTCTGGTCGCTCGGCCGGGTACTGGTCCATCGGACCAATTCCTCCTTTCGCCTCGCCTTCGTGTGCTAGCGGGTACAGGTTAATAACTTCCAGAAACTCTCGTCCATATTTGTCGAGTTTGTGCTGGCCGACGCCGGAGATCTGGCTCAGCTCAGCTTCAGTCCCTGGGCGGCGCTCGACCATTTGCTTGAG
>JBPCXK010000273.1:0-6260 GCA_051008635.1 Gammaproteobacteria bacterium | reverse complement strand
GTTCATCTCCTGTCCCGGTACAACTCCCCGCCCCTACATCACCGCACTCAGATCAAACGGCGCCTCAAAGTTGGAGTTGCGCGAGCCGGACGGGCCGAGGCCGTCGGGCGGGTCGATGACCAGCGTCACTTTCTCATCACCCTTGAGGTCTTTGGTCGGGAAATCGATGATGACGGTGGCCGTGTAGGCCAGCTTGCCCTTGAAGCCCGAGTTCTCGCCCATGACCGGCTTGTCCACATAGGCCGGCTTCATCTCTTTTCCGTTAGCCATCAGGTGGAACTCGAAGTTGTCCACGAAATTAGCCTCGGGGCCGTAAAGCGTAACCAGAAACTGCAACTGACCGTCCACCTCGACCCTGGCGTTCTCGATGCGTTCGTCCGTGAGCTTGTGGGCGCGTTGGCTGCCGTACTTGCGCTGAAACTCGGCCCGACGCACGTAGTCCGACACGGCCAGATACTCCGTGCGCATGAGCACCGTCGGATAGCCGTAGCCCAGATCGGTCATATAGTTCCAGCGAAATGCGGTCGGGTGCTGCTCGAAGTGCGCCTTGCCGTGCTCTACCGCCTCGCCAAGTTGGCCCTTGTCTAGGCTGAATGTCGCCGCCGTCGCGCTCACGGCCCCCAAAGCGAAGGCCGCGAAGGTGCTCAACGCCAGAGCCGCTGTCTCGAATGAGTTTTTCATTGCTTCGTCCTCCTTATCTCTGTGTGGAGTTGAATATGAGGCTACTGACTCGGCCTGACTGCGTCAGGCCGTCGCCGGAACAGCCCCAAAATCTGTGCTTCGGTCCTGCGCACGAGCGATTTGGTCAGCAGACCGTGCTGGCGGAAGACCATGGTCAAAAGCATTGCGATCCCGAAAATTTCCAGACGGAACTCCTTGGTGAATCGCGCGACCTCGGGCAGCAGGGTGAACAATGTCGCGCCGAGCAAGGGGCCCCAGAATGTCTGTCCGCCGCCGATCACCACATAAGCCAGGGCCATGACGGTTAGCGGGGTGTTGAAGTAGTTGCCGGTGATAAAGGTCAGCAGATGAGCGTACAGCGACCCCGCGACGGCGGCGATGGCGGCGCCGATGGTGAATGCAAGGACTTTCAGAAAGTTATGTGAAAGACCGACGCCCTGGGCCGCAATTTCGTCCTCCTCGACCGCGCGCATCGCGTAACCGAGTCGCGACCGCTCGAGAATCGAGAAGTAGACGCCGAACGCAATCACGATCAGCACCAGCCAGAACGCGTATTCGCCCGGCGAGATATCGTTCTCGGTGAGATAGGAAATGTGCCGGAACCCGAGCGGCCCGTCCGGCCCGATCCACGGGAGCTGCCTGGCGTCATCGCCTTCTACCGTGAACGTTCCTTCGCGGCCAAACTTCATGTTGTGGAAAACCACGCGCACGACCTCGACGAAGGCGACGGTCCCGATCGTCAGATAGAGCCCGCGCAAGCGCAGCAGGGGTAGTGCGATGCACAGGCCGACTATTGCGCCTGCAACAACGCCGACCAGCGTGGCCGGGAGCATATGCCAGCCATAGATCGCGGTAAGCGACGCACTCATGAAAGCGCCGACCGCGAAGAACGCGGCCTGGCCCAACGACACGGTGCCCGTCATGTAGCTGGAGTAGACACTCCATGCCAGCACCGTGTTGATGCAGAGCAGCGAGATGATTGTGAACCAATAATCCACTGCCTGGACCTCAGATCTTGTCCTCGACCTTGGCGCCGAAAAGGCCTTGCGGCCGAAACACCAGGATCAGAAACAACAGGCCCATGGCGATGGCGTCACGATAGGAAAACGAAACCAGGAACGCGCTCTGAAGCTCCATGAAACCGAGCACCATACCGCCGATGATCGCGCCCGGAAGACTGCCCGCGCCCCCCAGAATCATCGTGAACAGCCCTTTGACGGTTGCGACCGAACCCGCGTAAGGGTTCGCCATGTTGGCCACGAGCCCGAGCAGGAAGCCCGCAGCCCCACCGAAAGCGCCGGCGATCATGAAGGAGCGTCGCAAAGTCTGGAACACGTTGACGCCCATCAGGTGCGCGATGTCGTGACCAGCCGCGACCATTCTGAGCGCCAGGCCCAGGCGCGTGCGGTAAAGCACGAAATAAAGAATCGCCACCAGGATCGCCGCGACCAGGCTCGTCAGCACATAGTCGAACCGAATACGAAAGTCTCCGACGTCGAATCCGATGAGTGTGTAGGGATTAGGGAACTTGGTGTAATCGTGGAAGTACAGGTGAAAGTAAACTTTCTGCAACGCCTCCTCGGTCGCGATCCAAAAGCCGAGCGTTGCGATCATCGGCACCAGCTCGTGGGCGCGGCGAATGGGCCGGTAGCAGATGCGCTCGATGATCAGCGAAATCAGTATGCCGGTGATGACTGCGGCGACGAAGGCCACCGGTGCGGGCAGATTGAGCGTTGTTGCCGAGATCATGCCGGCAAACATGCCGAACGCCACGGTCTGACCGTGCGCCAGGTTGAGGATCCCCAAAACGCCCCAGATCAGGGAGAACCCGATCGCCATGAGCGCGTAAACCGAGCCCAACATGATGCCGTCGATCGACGTCTGGGCGAGATCGAGAAAGAAGAACTCGTCGAACTGCATCGCGGCCGCTCCCTATCGTGTCAGGTTCACCCCCGGGGCCGGGAAAAGGGTCACCCCCCTCCCGGCCCGCAGGTGAATCACAACCCTCAAAGGCCGGTGAAGCCTTCGTTGGGTTCCCACCACAGCTTGAAGTCGCCGTCCTTGATCTGGACGAATACGTACTCGCGTGAGATGTCACCGGTCGCTTCCACCGTGAGCGGGAGGCCCAGCGGATTCTTCCAGTCTTTCATGGCGGCCATCCGGTCGCGCACCTTGCGGCGATCCTCGGCCAACGTCTCGGGTGTGTTCTTGACACCCGCACTCTCGATGGCCCATTTGATGATGTATATGCCTTCGTAGCGGAGATAGGTGAAGGCCGGCATATACCATTCGCCGGTACGCTTTTTGTATTCCTCGTAGAGATCCTGCACGCCCGGGTTGCGGAAAAACGCAGTGGACGGGAACAGCACGCCCTCCACCGCCTGGCCGCCCAGATCGATCATCTCCACCGCGTCGGCGCCGATGTGGCTGATCATGTAGTTGGGTTTCACGCCCTGACGCGCCATCTCGAGCATGGCGCCGACGTTGGCCTGATAGTGCGAGCTCAGGATGAACAGGTCGGGCTTGGCGCGGCGAACCCGGCGCACCTGCACCGAAAAGTCGGTGTCCTGCTCGAACCATTCCACGTAGGTCTTGGTTTTCTGCTCCCGCTTCTTCAAAGAGCCCTGAGGGTGGAGACGGATTCGAACATTTCCTCGACGAGCTTCGGCGCAAGGCCAAGCGACGGCTCGTCGAGCATCAACAGGCGTGGGCGCGCCATGAGGACGCGACCGATGGCGAGCATCTGACGCTCGCCGCCGCTCAGCGTTCTGGCCTTCTGGTCCTTGCGTTCGCCCAGGATGGGGAAACGCGCTTCGACCGCGTCCAGATCGCTGCGAATTTCCGCCTGATCGGCTCGACAATAAGCGCCCGCCAACAAATTCTCCCGCACCGTCATGTCTTCCAGCAGCATACGGCCTTCCGGAACATGCACGATTCCGGCGCGCGTGACTTCGTGGGGTTCCATTCCCGCCAGGTCGCGGCCTTCGAATTTGATAGTTCCCGCGCTCGGCTCCAACAGCCCGGATACAGTCCGCAACGTGGTTGTCTTGCCCGCGCCGTTAGCCCCGACCAGCGTGACGATCTGCCCCTCGTCCACCTTGAGCGACACGCCGCCGAGCGCACGGACCTCGCCATACTTGACCTCGATGTCGCTAAGCTCAAGCACTGGCGCTTTCCTTCGCGCTGCCAAGATACGCCTTGATCACGGCCGGGTCGCGCCGCACTTCCGCGGGCAGGCCGGACGCCAGCATGCGCCCAAAGTTCAGCACCACGACATGGTCGGACAAGCCGAACGCGACGTTCATGTCGTGCTCAATAAGAATGATCGTCATGCCCTGCTCGGCGAGGCGTTTCAGATCATCCATCAGGTGATTTGTTTCAACCGGTGAGAGGCCAGAGGCAGGCTCATCCAACAGGAGCAACTGTGGCTTCGTCGCCAGCGCACGACAGATCTCCAGCCGCCTCATGTCGCCGAACGCGAGCTCGCCAGTCAGATGATCGCGTTTCGAACCGAGGTTGAACTCTGCAAGAAGGCTGTCCACTTCGTCACGCAGGTCCGGTTCGTCGAAGCGACGGCCCAAAAAGAATGGCTTGAGGTACTGAGCCTGACAATTCTGTCCCAGCCAGACGTTCTCCCATACCGTCATGTGTTTGAACAGGCGAATGCCCTGAAAGGTTCTTGCGATACCCAAACGACAGATTCGCGCCGCCCCCAGCGTCGTCAGTTCGGTGCCCCAGAATCTGATCGTGCCAGCGCTTGGGCGCCCAAAACCGGTGGCAAGGTTGAACACAGTAGTTTTGCCGGCGCCGTTCGGTCCGATGATGCCGAGCGTTTGGCCCCTGGCGCATGTGAAGCACACTTCTTCGAGCGCGCGAAGCCCGCCAAAGCTCTTCGATAGCCCATCAACCGCGAACAGACTATCGTCACTTGGGGAATGGTCCTTCGTCGCGGCCTGGCGCGACATGGCAGGCGTTACCTGATCCGCCCGGCTCCGCAGCGATGCGCCGGCGGAAAAATGCCGGCGTGGCGCGGAACCAGTGCCCGCTAGCTCGTCGCCGCGTCGGCGGCGCTGAACTCGGGTAACGCCTTGCCCCCTTTTATGTGGTGCGCGCCAGGCGTCTCGCGGATAAGGACGTAGATGTACTCCACCGGTGCATCGATGGTTTCGTGCACCACGCGGGTGATCTCACGGGCCAGAGCCTGTTTCTGCTCTTCCGTCCGGCCGGCACGAATGTCGCACTGAATGACTGGCATTTGTTTTCCTCCTCGGTCATTTTTTCGCAGCGGCGCGGCTTTTGACCGCTTGCGTCTGATCGATGGTTCTCAAGCGCCGCAGCAAGTAGCCCGAAAGGGAAATGTGGTACGCAGAATCCCGAGGCGATCTAGCCGCCTTTCGACTCTGACTTGCGCGCCGAAACAGACGCAGCCAAACCAGCCGCTTGAATTTCAGGCTATCCAAGGGAGGCCCGGAAGTCAATTGACTGCATTGTCCCGCTGGACGCTTGTCGACCATGTGTCACGCGCATGGCCGTGGCATCAGGAACCTCGACCGCATGCGCACCCTCAAAGTGCAAACATCAGATAGAACAAAGCCCCTCGTTTTGGAGGGGCTCTGTCCGGGCTATACCGGCCCCTTTGAGGGCGGTTTAATTGATAGGACAGCCAACTGACTTCTCTTGCTCTGTCCAACGTGGGGCCAACTTGCGTTTGACCACTTGTGCGGTGGCAGCGTCACGGTCACGCAGCGCGAGTTTTACAGGTCCATCTATCAGGACATGTCCGTCCTGAAGAGCAAAAATCGCGGCCGTTCTTGGATCGCTATCTGTAATTACCAGACACGGATTTATGCTGCATTGATCGGGGACCACCGCCTCCGTGATGTACTTGACAATACGTCGGCATGCCTGCTCTTCGGTGAGATGGGCGGGAATCTTTATCCGAGTGCGTTGAACTAAGATTACCTCGTCCTTGTCCCTGTCCTTGCATCCAAGAGCCAGCGTCGTCACCAATATCACTACTGTGATGACCAGTAACCGATACAACAAGGATTCGTATCTCATGATGCTTCCTTTCTACCATGAGAGCTCCACATCGTTCCGGGAATCCCGCGTTGCGCTGTGGAGGGTGTTTTACGAGGAGCCTTGGGCCAAGAGCCCTTGGCACTAGTAAACGAGCGTTTGACTCAGTGAGCCGCCGGCAATACAGACCCGGTGCGCCCTTGGCTCTGGAGTGGGGCACTGTAGAAAGTTGGGAGAGTAAATCGATATGTAGCTAGTTGTCTATAAGCTGAGATAGATGGGCCGACCCACGGTTGTCAGTCAGCTTGACATGTGGGTATGTCAGTGGGGTTCGAGAAATGCGGGCTAGTGTTTTTGGATCCCGGATAACCGCTATCGCGTTTTCCGGGATGGCGAGAACCTGCGTGTGGGAGGTGGCCGATACCATACAAACGCGCCAAACGCCCGCGTTTGCCCGGCCTGTGCTCCCTCAACGCCGGACTTTCCCACCGCCTTGCCCACCGCTTCGCCCGCGTTAGAGGCGCGCGGCCGTGGACAAGGCGTGGAAAAGTCCGCCTCAC
>JBPCXK010000272.1:0-4277 GCA_051008635.1 Gammaproteobacteria bacterium | reverse complement strand
CCGGATCATTGTACGTGTAGGCGATGCTGCGGCAGCCGAGGCGCTTAGCGGCCGCCACGAGATCGTCGGGCGAGGCGGCATCGGCGAGCGTGTCCATTTCGCGGGATTTGCTCATATCCCAGTTCTGACAGAATTTGCACGCCAGGTTACAGCCGGCCGTACCGAATGACAGCACCGGCGTGCCGGGCAGGAAGTGGTTGAGCGGCTTTTTCTCGATCGGGTCGACACAGAATCCGCTGGAGCGGCCGTAGCTGGTCAGCACCACCTCGCCGTCCTGACAGGCGCGCACGAAACACAAGCCGCGCTGGCCTTCCTTGAGCTTGCAGGCGCGCGGGCACACGTCACATTGCACCCGGCCGTCGTCGAGCCTGTGCCAGTGGCGGGTCGCCACGACGCCGCAGTCCGGGCCTTTCAGGGTCGCTTCCATATCGCCTCACTCGCTTCGGGAGCGGTTGGTTTGTCTATAATTATAGGCGCAGTGGCCGCTTAGCGGGGGTGAAACCATGGAAAGAGTCAGGACACCGGCGGTCGCCGGGACCTTTTATCCGGCGAACGCCGCGCAGTTGCGCGAGTCGGTGGACCGTTATCTTGCGCACGCCGATAGCGCCGGCGAGCCGCCCAAGGCCCTGATCGCGCCGCACGCGGGATATATTTACTCCGGCCCGGTCGCGGCCAGTGTGTATGCGCAGTTGCGTGACCCGAAAGCCCCTGTCGAGCGGGTGGTGCTGCTGGGTCCTGCACATCGCTTGCGCTTCGAGGGCCTGGCGGCGCCGGGGGTGCGCTACTTCGCCACCCCACTGGGGGAGGTCGAGCTCGACGAGCCCGCCATCGAGCGGGTGTGTGCGCTTCCGTTTGTGGATCACCTGCCGCAGGCTCATGAGTCCGAGCACAGTCTCGAGGTGCAGTTGCCGTTTTTGCAGATTGTGCTGGGCGAATTCAAGCTCGTGCCGCTGCTGGTCGGCGACGCCACGGGCACGCAGGTGGCGCAGGTGCTGGAGACACTGTGGGGTGGGGCGGAAACGTTGATCGTCATCAGCTCCGATCTCAGTCACTTTCTCGATTACGAAACCGCCAGGGACATCGATGCGCGCACGTCGCAGGCGATCATCGAGCTGCGCGGCGATGACATCGGTTTCGAGCAAGCCTGCGGCCGCCTTCCGGTACAGGGTCTGCTCGAGGTCGCGCGCCGCCGCCACTTGCGCGGTTCGATCGTCGATCTCAGAAACTCCGGAGACACGGCAGGTTCAATGGACCGCGTCGTGGGTTATGGCGCCTATGCTTTCCGATGAGCACAATCGACTGCTGCTTGCCATCGCGCAGGAAGCGATAACGTACGGGCTCGATCACGTCGGTCGTATGCCGGTCGTTATCGAGGACTATCCGCCCGCGCTGTGCGTGCAGCGCGCGACTTTTGTCACCCTGACTCAGCAGGAGCAGCTGCGTGGCTGCATGGGCACACTGACCGCCCATCGCGAGCTGGCAGCCGACGTTGCCGACCGCGCGCATGCCGCAGCCTTCGACGACCCACGTTTTTCCCCGCTGACACGAGAGGAGGTGGAGTCGCCGGGGTTCGCGCTCAGTATTTCCATCCTGAGTCCGCCGGAGGAGATGACGTTTGCCGATGAGGCAGATCTGCTCGAACAGCTGCGCCCGGGTGTCGACGGCGTCATTCTCAGAAGTGGCGATCGGCAGGGCACGTTCCTGCCCGCCGTGTGGCATTCACTGCCCGACCGAAAGGCGTTCTTCGTGCAGCTCAAGTTGAAAGCGGGGTTTGCGGAGGATTATTGGTCGGGTGATGTGCGGGCGTATCGTTATACGACGGAGACGGTGGGGTAGTTTGAGCTGCGAAGAAAGACAAAGGCCCGTGGGGCGTTTGTGGGCTCACGGCCGGCCCCGCGAGGGAACCGGCCGTGGTGTGTTTTCAAGGGATTTCGGATACTTCGAATACGCGGCGTAGAGCGGCTTTTTGCTGATCGACCGCTACTACTTGGTTAAGCCTGCCGCGCAGTGTTTCAAAGTCCTGGTTGCCAGTTACCGGCTGCCCGGTTCGGACTAGCGCATCGCACAGGGCGGCCAGTCTTTCGGCGTAACCCCGTTGGAGTTTAGTTATGGGGACTCCAAAAGAAATGCTCCGAACAGTCAACCCGAGACGCGCGTCCTCAGAGAGGAAACGCTCCCCAGGGCTTTCATACCAAAAATGGATTTCCCGACGAAGGTCCGGACTCGGCCAAAACCTCTCGACACCCCCGCGTGTGCGTATTGCGGGAGTACCCACTCACGCCCCCGTTGCAAAATGCGAGTGCAACGTCTCCAGTCGTTCTGGCGTGCCGATATCGAACCACGCGCCGGCATAGTGCTCGGCGCTGACCTGATTGCGTCGCGCAGCCGCACGTAACAGCGGCGCCAGCGGAAATTTATCGCCGGATGCGCAACCCCTGAAAAATGCCGGCCGGTAGTATCCAATGCCGCTGAACGTCAGCAGCGGTGAGCCGTCGGCTCTCAAGCGCGCGCCGTGCAGGCGAAAATCGCCGCCGGCGTTATGCGCCGGGTTGTCGACCAGCACCAGATGCGCGAGGTCGTTATCGGTAAGCCGGATGGCTTTGGGCACATAGTCGGTCCAGACATCGGCGTTGATTGCAAGAAAGGGCTTATCGCCGAGCAGCCGTAGCGCGTTGCACATGCCGCCGCCGGTTTCCAGGGGCTCGGGGTGCTCTTCGGAGTAGCGGATCCGCAGCCCGTAGCTGGCGCCGTCGCCCAGCACATTGCGGATCATGGCGCCCAGCCACCAAATATTGATCACCACCTCTTCAAACTTTGCGGCCGCCAGCTTGTGTAGGTGGTGCTCGATCAGCGTGCAGCCGCCGGCGCGCAGCAAGGGCTTGGGCGTCTCGTCTGTCAGCGGTCGCAAGCGCTCGCCGCGACCGGCCGCCAGTATCATTGCTTTCACGTGACGCCGAGCTCGCTCAGCAGTTCGGGCAATGCGCTGGTCTGCGAATACCGCGGCGCGACCTCGCGGATGTAGTTCAGGGTGCGGGGGATGTCTTTCAGAAATCCGGATTTGCCGTCACGATGATTCAAGCGCGCGAAAATCCCGGCCGCCTTGAGATGCCTCTGTACGCCCATGAGGTCGAACCACTGCAGAAAGGTGGCATCGTCGACCGTATCGACGATGCCGTGTGCTGTCAGCCTGTCCCGATACGACAACGTCCAATCAATCACCTGCGAGCGCGGCCAGGCGATGTAACAATCGCGCAGCAGGGAGACCAGATCGTAAGTCACCGGCCCGCGCACGGCGTCCTGATAGTCGAGTATGCCGGGATTGTTTTCGTGCGTGACCATCAGATTGCGCGAGTGATAGTCCAGATGCACGAACACCTGCGGCTGCGCCAGCGCGGCCCGGGCCAGGTTTTCAAAGACCCCGGTCAGGGTCGCGTCTCGTTCTTCGCCGAGCCTCAGGCCTGAATGTTCGCTCAGGTACCATTGCCGAAACAGTTCCATCTCGCGCATGAGCATGGCGTTGTCGTAACGCGGTAGAGTGCCTGCGTCAACGGTTTGTATTTTCAACAATGCTGCGAGCGCGTCGCCGTAAAGCCTCGCCGCGCTGGTGTCATCGAGCCGATGCAGATACAAGTCTGCGCCGAGATCGCCCAGCAACAGAAAACCCGCATCGAAATCGTACGCGTACACATGCGGCACGTTAAGCCCCACGGCTTCCAGCATTTGCGTAACTGTTGCAAAGGGGCGGCAATCTTCCTTCCCCGGGGGGGCATCCACGGCGATGAACGTACCCTCGCGCGTACGGACACGAAAATAGCGCCGAAAGCTCGCGTCGTCGGACGCCGGCGTCATATGGGCGGCGCCGCAACGCTCCAAAAGCCAGGCATGTAATTGCCGTCGGCGCTCGTCCATGAAGAGGGCTGGCCCGCATTTCTCACCACGATGACGAGCCCTCGCTTGATCTTTGAATCTACAACGAATTTTCTTCACTCGGAAATACAGCCCGTATTCCGCTCTATCAGAAAATGCCTTGTGAATTCAAATCTCTGCGCGATCATCTCGCCCCGTGGTGAGACATGCGGACTAGTTCAGGCGGGCGTGATTCTTTTGCAGATCGATCACGAGATCGCGAATAGCGTCGTTGTCCTTCGCTTCGGGTCTGACGTTCAGATAGTGGCTGAGATCGTTGAGCGCTGCGTTGTGACATTCCAGTTTGTGCAGCAACAGCCCGCGGTCCCGGTACTCGTCACCGAGCTCCGGATTGACGATCAGTATCTTGT
>JBPCXK010000271.1:0-2777 GCA_051008635.1 Gammaproteobacteria bacterium | reverse complement strand
CTTTGCTGTTTCTCATCCAAGATGATGACAAGTGTCGGCGTGTTGGAAGCTCGGGAACGAATTAGTACCTTACCAGTGAAATCTTGGACAAAAATACCAGGAATTTCTCGAACCGGCGGTCGCGCACAAGCGAGGCGGACTTTCCACGCCTTGTCCACGGCCGCGCGCCTCAAACGCTGGCGAAGCGGTGGGCAAGGGGTGGTAAAGTCCGCCGTTGAACAGGCACATCTTTGGTTCCGGCTAGCCCGGGTCAGGAAAAGCGAGTCGGCAGTAGTTAAGTAACGGAGGTTTGAAACAGCGACCCGCTACGGATCCCGATTCGGGAAGGCGCCAAACGAGCGGCACCGTCGTTCACCGGCGAAGTACGACACATCCCTGTGTCGCAGAGCCCTGGTGGACCAGAGACTCTTGTTCAGTAGTGCAACGGCAGTTCCTTCAGTAGCGTAATCTTTTTGCTTTTGTCGACCTCGATGTAACCGCCGACTCTAAGACTACTCATGATACGGCTGATCATCTCGCGCCCGGAACCGACCATGTTGGCCATCTCCTGGTGCGTGAGACGCTGTTCGATAACCTGCACGCCGTCCTTTTCGACCGCCAGGTCGTACAACTTGTCCCGCAGACGCCCATACACATCGTTGAGCGCAAGGCTCTTGGCAAACTCCGTGAGCGAACGCATTCTCCGCGCAGTCGAACGATACATCTTGCGCGCGAGCTCCGGATTCTCCTGCAGGCATTCCTCAAACGCCGGTTGCGACAGATAGACCAGGCGCGATGACTGAGTCGTCTTTACTGACGCGGAACGCGGCGCATCATCGATCAGCGCCAGCTCGCCAAAATACTCACCGGGCCCCTGATAACCCAGAATGACCTCGCCACCGTCCTCATCACTCAGGTAGACCTTGACCTGCCCAACGATAATCACATATAGCGAAGTGCTCGAATCGCCCTCGGTGATCACGTTGGTGTTTTTCGGATAACTCCGTGCAGCGCCGTGACTGGAGATGAACTCAATATCCTCAGCCGACAGATTCGCAAACATGCCGGAGCTAGTATCCGTTTCGTAACGCGTTGCTGTAATCATGGCGTTTCTCCATTGTCCCGTCGGCGCGCGAAGCCAAACAGGCCGCTCCCCGAGAAATCTGCACTACCTGTTGCTCGCACGCTACAATCGTCACTCGTTTTTCCAGTAATACAGCACTATTTAGCAGTTCAACATACGTTATGCAGTGACTTTTATCACTTAATTGCGTGTTTATTTTCCACAAACACCACGATAGGATCGAGTAAGAGAGGGGTCTCCATCGCATGCAACCCCGCCGCCTCAAGGGCGAGATCGTCGCAGGGGGCAAGTTGAAGTCCGTAAAAGCGGGTCTGGTTGTTGGTGCATTCGCCGCGATCATCGGCATATTCGCCAGTGCGGTACCGCAGCTCGCCCGGCTCGACGCGTACTGGGGGTTGAAGTGGCTCCAAGTCGGGCTGCGCGGCGCGCGCGCGGCGCCCACGGAAGTGGTCATTGTTGCTCTGGACAAGGAATCCGCGTCACGGCTCGGTCAACCGGCTAAACCGCATCGCTGGGACCGTACTTTACACGCGCGACTCGTCGACCGCTTGGCGGATTCCGGGGCGCGGGTTATCGCATTCGACGTGAGTTTCACCACGCATCGGGACGATGCCGGGCAGGATAAGGCGTTTGCGGCGGCCATCCGAAGAGCGGGGAATGTGCTGTTGGTGGAACAGCTCACGCCCCAGCAGGGCAACGGTCTTTTCTACCAGGAAAAACGCAATCCGCCCATACCGGAATTGGCCTCGGCGGCCGCCGGGCTGGCGCCCATGCCGCTGCCGAAAACGCGCGACAGACGAGTCGATCAGTTGTGGCTGTTCAAGGCAAGCGCTGGAGATGCGGCGACGCTCCCTGCCCTGGCGTTTCATCAATATGTACTCCAAAAAACAGACAGTATGGCCCGGCTTCTGCAAGCCGTCGATCCAGTCGAAGCGACGAGACTTTCGAAGGCACCGAATCACGCGGCCTATCTGCGGCAGCGGCTAGCCTCGGAGCCCGAGCTGGGTGAACGGCTCATCCAGCACGTGCAAAACAATCCAGAATCGATCAGCGACAACGCAGCACATTTAGTCGAAAAACTGATCGCTATGTACAGCGGCGCCAGCAGCCGCTTTCTGGATTTCTACGGGCCGCCGCACACGATCACTACCGTCCCGCTCTATCGTGTACTCCAACAAGAATCCAGAACCTCTTTCGAGTTCAAAGACAAGGCAGTCTTTGTAGGGGGTTCCGAGCTGCTCGCCGATCAACCGGACGACTTTAACACCGTATTCGCCAGATCAGACGGCCTGGATCTGGCTGGCGTGGAGATCGCCGCAACCGCGTTCGCCAATCTGCTCGAAGGACGTTCCGTAAAGCCAGTCCCACGATCGCTGGCAACAGCTTTGTTCGCGCTGTGGTGCTTCGTGTTCGCGCTGGTTTGCATGTCGTTGTTAAGAGGAACGCGACTCGTCGTTGTCGCCGGACTCGCGACGTTGATAACGCTGACCCTGGTCGCAGGCACGATTTTCATTGCGTACCAGTCGTTCGCACACGACGGCACATGGCTACCGTTGATCGTGCCGCTATTTGTGCAGTTGCCGTTTGTTATTGTGGCTGCGCTGTTGTGGCGATATCACACTGCTCGTAAGGAACAGCAGATCATCCGCGTGGCGCTTGAACGGATATTGCCGCCCGACATTGCAGCACTGGCCATCCGCGGGCAGGACACAAC
>JBPCXK010000270.1:0-5107 GCA_051008635.1 Gammaproteobacteria bacterium | reverse complement strand
GGTGGCGGCCAACAATCTGACGACCCAGTGGACCATTACCCCCGACCGGAATCTCTTGACCAGTGGTGCTTTTGACATCCTCATTGTTGCTCTCGATGATGATATCGCGATCGCCAACAGCGCAATTGCACAAGGCAAACCCGTTATCGTGGTTAACCACTGGTATGGAAGTTACCGGGTGCAACTCGAGGCGTTCGAACTCACAAGGCGCTCGCGCGGCGGCAACCTGCTTGGCGACTTTCCGAACAGCGATGCCATCTGCGATGCCTCGCTCGACGCCAGCCAGGTGCTGACAATGTTTGGCAATCTGCACGCTGAGTCGCTGGCGTTCAACTATACCGCCGAGGCCTGTCCGAACAACGTGGGTAAGGTAACCTGCGAGAGCGACCTGTTGATGGACAGCAGCGGCGCTACCCTGAACCAGCAATTCCTCAATGGCGCCACGGTAATCAGAGATCAACTCCAGGCGTTCGACGCTACCGGCACAAACATCTTCGATCTCGGCAACGATCAACGTTTGCTGAAGCTCGCCGTGCTGCTGGGCGACAAACTGCGTGAAGATATTACGTATCCGATGGACAAGGAAACGACGCCCGACCCGGTGTTCTACAACGCCTACTTTGCCGATCACGCCGTGCACTATTCGCGACCGAATAACGTGTTCCAGCCCGATGGCGGCAACTACAGCAGCACCCCCGCCACACTGAATGCGAAACCGAGCGCCGCAGCGACCTATACCGCAACGCCGACGATTTACACTGAGTGGACCAGCACCGGCTTTTATGCGCCACCTGGCGCGACCGTCACGGTGCGGCGCACGGACGCCTCCAGCAACCAAGTGAAGATGCGCTTCGGCATGTTGCGCAACACAGTGCGCGTGTGGAACCCCGACGAGTACGGGGGGCCGAAGTTCCAGACCAGCCACACGCTGACCCTGCAGCCGAACGTGGACTACCGGCTGTCTACACCCTACGGTGGCCCTGTGTACATCTGGTCCAGGGGTGTTGCAAGCGGCGCGCTGCCGTTCACGGTGGAGTTCGACGGGATACTCCGGCATCCGCTGTTGACCGACTTCTCGGCGGCGTCGATCCAGCAGTATCTCTCCGAGCTCGAAGCCGGGATGTTCGACTGGACCGATATCAAGACGCCGTTCGTCGAGATCCACTCGCTCACGCGTCACATGCTAAGGGCGTTTGCGCGCTATGACGGCGACGAGGCCAACGGCTACACCGTTGCGGACGTGCAGGGCTTCATGAGTGACATGAACAATTATCTGATCATCAACAATCTGAGCTGGGCCGGTTTCGTGGGCCCCAGCCTCACACCGATCAACGCCAACGTCAGCGCCTTCTGCACCGCCCGTGGTCTGGATTGCACCGACCCGGTCATTCACCTCAAACCGAAGGTTCAACATATCAATTCTGAAAACAGGGCCGCCTGTGGTGATCTGTGCTCCGGCAACCCGTTCGACTCGGGCAGCCCGCTTGCGCCACTTGGCTGGGGCGAGAGCCACGAACTCGGGCACAACCTGCAACGTGGACGCCTGCAGATCTACGGCGGTCGTTCCGGCGAAACCTCGAACAACATCTTCCCGGTCCACGTGAATACCGACTGGACCCGGGATCAGGGTTTAACCGAGCATCCCAAGACGCGAAGTTCAAAACACGACGTTGCATTCGCCATCCTGCAGGATGCCATCGCCAACGCAGTCGCGCCGAATATCAACCATCCATTGTGGCAAGACCCCGGTGGTTACGCTAATGCCTCGCCGCGGCTCTCGTTCTTTATCCAGCTCGCCTATGCCAACGCTTCCTGGGACATCTATACGCTGATGTACCTGATGGAGCGCATCTTTACCGACGCCATCAAGACCGACGCGAAATGGACAGCGGCCGGCGGCAACCTGGGCTTCGGCAACTACACCCGCGCCGAGGCCAGGAATATCAACGGCAACGACTTCATGTATGTCGCGGTTTCGCTGATCACCGATATGGATCACGCGGATTACTTCGAAGCGTGGGGGATCGAGATCTCGGCCGAGGCCAAAGCACAGGTGCAGGCCAATGGCTCGGCCGGCATGGCGCCGGCAGTGATGTACTACGTGGAAGGCAACAAGATATTCGCCGACTTTCCCAACACGCCGGCGAATGTTCGGCCGCTGGACGGCGTGACTGCCTGGGAGCCCGCGGCGCCGGCACTGGCAGCTTTGTCACAGCAAATCAACAACGGCACCCGTAGGTTGGCGCTGAGCGATAGCGAAACCCAACGTGCAGTGGTTTCTACAAGCACCGGCCTGTTGGGCTTCGCTTCGCTCAGCGCCAACCTACAAAATCCAACACCGCCTTCAACGACACTCACGGCACTCACACCACCCACGGCCTCCGCCTCACCCCCCGGCGGCATCTACCCGCTATCGGTAGAGGTAACGTTGACCTGCACAGACCCCGACAACGACTGCCAATCCATCTTCTACACACTGGATGACAGCGTGCCGACTACAGATTCGATCCTCTACACCGGCCCGTTCACACTCACCGAGCGAGCCTTCGTCAACTTCATCGCCGTGGACTCGGCGGGCGAAACCAGCCCGGTTGCCACCGAAGGCTATGACATCAGCCCGCCAACCGAGCCGCTGGTCTTCGCCTCGCCGCCCGCCGGCGAATTCGACGCCGACGTGGAAGTGACGCTGACTTGCGACGATATCGAGAACAACTGCAATACGATCTTCTACACACTCGACGGCAGCGAACCGACAACCGGATCGCTGGTGTACAACGGCCCGCTGACGATCGAGCGGACAACCACGCTGAGTTACTTCGGCATGGACACCGACGGCAACCGCTCGCCCGTAGTCATCGGCGAGTACGACATTCAGGTTGCGCCTGCACTGCCGATCGCCTCCGCCTCGCCACCCGGTGGCAGCTTTGAAGGGTCCGTGCAGATCACGTTGAACTGCGTCGATCCCGACAACGATTGCCTGTCGCTTTTCTACACGCTTGACGGTACGCAACCGACTACCGGGTCAACGTTGTTCACCGAACCGTTTACGCTGCAGCAAAACACCACCCTGCGCATCCTGGCTTTGGATGAGAGCGGTAACCTCAGTGCCGATGTCACTGAAGTTTACGAATTCCCGGCGGCCCCACCGAGTGCGCCGACAGCGTCTGCATCGCCGGCCGGCGGTGACTTCGATGCGCCGGTGCAAGTGACCCTGAGCTGCACGGATCCGGACAACGACTGCCAGTCCATTTTTTACACGCTGGATGGCAGCGATCCGACCAGTGCGTCCATCGAGTTCACCGGACCGTTTGTGCTACAGGAAGATACGACGCTGCGTTTTATTGCCATCGATACGGCGGGCAATGTGAGTCCCGTCGTCTCGGAGACCTATACGATCAGTGCAGTGGCGACACCTGCGCCCGGTGGCGTGATCGAAAATCTACAGCTATGGCTGAGAGCAGATGTCGGCACCGACGCGGCACTGGATGGCGATGCAGTTGCAAGCTGGCTCGACCAAAGCAGTAAGGCGAACAATGCGGTCTCGGCGGGTGCTACTGGCACTGAGCCCAGCCTCGAGCTCGAGGAATTCAACTTCAACCCGGTAATCCGCTACGGACTCGACGGCAATCGCTATCTGCGTAGTCCTGTAAATCCGGTCACCGACGACTTGTCGCTGATCGCGGTCTTCAGAACCTTCCAGACAGCTGGTAGCAGCGTATTCTGGAATGCGCCTGCACTGATCAGCGGCGAGAACCCGGGCGCGGCGGACTGGGCACTCGGGCTCAATGGCCGGCAGGTACACCTCAAGGCCGAATTCGGCGACGGCGTCGGTCTCGGCAGCGGTCGGGATGATGCGGACGGCATCACGCATATCGCAATCGGCACGCGCATGCTGGGCGGCACGACCGCGCTGCACATCGATGGCGACACCGTGGCGAGTGGCGTGTCCGATTCGGTCAGCCTGAATACCTCGCTGGGCGTGGGTATCGGCAATCACGCAACCCCCACGCCGAGTGGCAAGTTCGACGGGGATCTGGCCGAAGCGATTATCTACAGCGCCGTGCTTGGTGACGAGCAGCGGCAACGGGTCGAATCCTATCTTGCAATCAAGTACGGTGTGACGCTGGATCAGGCGATACCTCGCAACTATGTGGACTCGGCGGGCAACGTCGTTTACGACGTTACGCTCGCCGCAGGCTTCATCACTGACGTCGCAGGCATCGGCGCGGACAGCGGCTCGCTGCTGAATCAGCCGCGTTCGAAGAGCAGCAACGACGGCGCGCTGGTGACGATCGCAAGTACCGGCGATCTGCAAAACGGTGAGTTTGTCATGTGGGGCAACAACGGCGGCGCCATCGACGTGACGATCGACATCGTAGTCGCCAACAGCACGCTGCGGCGCATCGAACGCACCTGGTACGTCGACAGAACCGGTGACACCGCTACCATCGATATGGAAATCGACAGCGCCGACATCCCAGCGCTAGCTGCAATCGGTATTCTTGAAAACTATCGGCTGCTGATTGCCGATGATCCTGCGTTTACCAATCCGCAAATTATTGACCTGGGCAATGTCCCCGGACCGATCACTGTTCCTGCAGTGGACATCGGAGACAACCAATACTTCACGTTTGCGATTGAATGAATGGGTTCGCTGCGAGACTGTGAAAGTATTTCAGATCTCAGCAGGAACAACGCGGGTTCTCGTAGGAGCGCGCGCGCAGGAATCAAAGGGGTCAGACTCGATTGATTAGCGCGTAACCCGCCAGGAATCAAAGGGGTCAGACTCGATTGATTAGCGCGCAACCCGCGACACCGCGCCCGGGTCCAGTGAAAGAGGGGTTTTGTATTCGCGCCGCTCATGCCGTTGACCGGACCCCGCTTGTGCGGGAATGGCATGTGCACCGTAACAACATCAACACCGTAGCGCGTCCAAATATCATCGGCCCGCTGGTTTATTCCTGGATCGGTGAAAAGGACAGCGGCGTGCGCTACTCGGTAATGGGCACCAACGTATTCAGTTTTCCTGAAGTCCAGACGTCGCTGACGGCCAGCGTGCTGCAGGTTTTCAACTGGGTCACGAAACGCGACTCCACCAACGATATTC
>JBPCXK010000269.1:0-2686 GCA_051008635.1 Gammaproteobacteria bacterium | reverse complement strand
CTCTACACGGTACATCGGTCACGCTCGAACGAGTTCGATTGCTTCATTCCCTGCTCTCCCCCGATGCGCCGCGCTGTGGTCGGTTGTTGCACGATTACAATTTTGATTCTACCCAGGATGTTGCGGGTGTCGGGCGGTGTTCGCGTCGTAGGTAAGCGTCTCGACGAGCGTACGGTTGTCATGCAGATCGTGTCTGCTTCACGGTTCCACCGAACACGCCTTACGCAATTCGTGCTCTCTTCGAAGCACCGTGACCGGATTTGTTTGTTTTTCGGTTTACTAGGCTTGTTACTAGGAATCTCGTAGCGTATAAGAACCTCTGCCGGCAACCTCTGAAAATCAAAGGACTCTGTGTCTGGAGTCAACCAAAGAGGCGTGCCGGTCTTGCACCCAATGCTCGTCGAATGCGTTGGGTAGCACTACGAGTGGAACTGTGGCGGATTCAGGACCGGTTGAGGGGGTCCTCCGATGGCATATCCATTTGCGCCTTACCCTGGGGTTCATGGTCGGTTGGACGGAACCTCGCAGGGAGGTTTTCGTGCGCCCCGTCGTGCGAGTCCGGTTGATTCGATCGGACGCGGCTATCGCACCTCCCTGAAGCCGAAGACGTCGCCCCGCGCGCTCGCCGCTGCCACCCGCAAGATACTGTTCGAGCCCCTCGAGCCTCGAATATTGTTGTCTGCGGATCCTCTGAGCTTCACGGCCGCTTCCGCGGCCGAGTTGACACTGAAGCTCGAGGATCAAGGCGGCGTAGAAACGCTGGTATTGCGCGACGACTCTGGCGCCGTGTTGGCGCAACGAGCGCTGGCGGATACCAGCTCGGTGCAGATCTTCGGCTCAGCCGGTGACGACACGCTGAGCGTCGACTTCACCAACCCCTTCGCCACCCCCGTGCACTACGAAGCAGGCGCAGGCTTCGATGACTTGATCATCGGCGGCGGTTTCTTTTCCGCCATCGCTTACGAAGCATCGGGCCCGGATGCCGGCACCATCGAGCCCGAGGGCGCGGGGACCATCACGTATTCGGGCATCGAGCCCATTACGGACAACCTCGATGTCGCCGACCGCGTATTTACCGCCAGCCCCATCGGCGATGTCATCCGGCTCGAGAACGATCCGCTTGCGGGTCAAATGTCCATCTCCAGTGACAACGGCAGCTTCGAAAGTGTCACTTTCAACAATCCGCTGTTCACGCTGACCATCAACGCCGGTGGCGGTGACGACACGCTGATCATCGGCGAGCTGGATCCAGGCTTCGTGCCCGGCCAGCTCGTGCTCGGCCAACCGGAGCTCCACATCAACATGGGGGCGGGAACGGATACGTTGACAATGGAGCGCAACGCCGCCCTCGTCATATCCAATCTCCAGCTCACCGCCGGCACGGAAATCGTCATGTTCGACGATGCGCCGGAACGGGCGATCTTGGCGGGCGACAGCATCAGCGGCGCTGCCTTCAGCGGCTCGGTCATCTTCTCTCAGGGTTTGCCGCAGTGGCAGAGCCAGGGACCCGGCCCGATCACCGGCGGACAGGTCGCGGGTATCGCTACCGAGCCGGTGATCGGTGCCATCGAAGCCGTGGCCACGGATCCGGGCAACGCCAATGTGATCTACGTCGGCACGGTGGGTGGCGGCATCTGGAAGACCACCAACGGTGGTAACAACTGGGTGGCGCTGACCGACCAGTTTCCGTCGCTGTCCATCACCGCGCTGGCCATCGATCCCAGCAACAGCAACATCGTCTATGCCGGTACCGGCACTTCCAGCAGCTCGGCGATAGCGGGCCAGCCGATCGGGTTGTTGAAGTCCACCGATGGCGGTGCCAACTGGCAGGTCATCCGCAAGAGTTTCCTGTTGAACCGCACCATCAACGCCATCGTGGTCACGTCCGGTGGTGTCTTACTGGTGGGCACCCAGGCCACGAACTTTGGAGCAATGCCCAATCAATTGGGTGGCGGCCTGCTTCGAAGCACCAATGGCGGTCGGACGTTTTTCAAGATTTCGGGCAACGCCAACGACACCCTGAACAACGACAACGACGGCAGCACCGACGAGGCCGATGAAAACACCGGGCTGCCCGGCGGCACGGTAACCGACATCACGCTGGACCCTGGCGATACGACCCGCGTTTACGTCGGCATGCAGAATCAAGGGGTATTCGTCAGCACCAACAGTGGCCGGAGCTTCAACGCAGCCAACACCGGCATTCCAAATGCCGCGAATGCCACACGGGTGTTACTGGCCGCCAGCCCGAGCGCAGACACCGGAACCGGAAACCGGCCGGCCTATGCCATGGTGCTGACCCAGCAATTCGCGGGCGTGACCACCGCCGCCACCGGTTTGGGCACGGCCACGTTGAACAGCGCCATCGTCGGCCCTGGAAGCCTGCTCGAGCCCGGTGACGCGGTCACCATCAGCGGCGGTGGCAATGCTCAAAACGTCACAATCACCCGCACCGCGCCGGCCGGCGGCGGCAATTTGCAGCTCAGCTTCAATGCCAATCTAACCGCCAACTACCCGGCCCCCGCCACGGTGCAAACCCAGTTCGTGCAAACCCGGCTTTCGGGGGTATTCCGTAGCGCGAACAACGGCACGAGCTGGACCGCTATGGACTTGCCGGGTACCAATGAAACCTTCGGGTTCGTGGGTATCCACAATGGCGGGCAGGGCACACGCCATGGTTCCATTG
>JBPCXK010000268.1:0-2704 GCA_051008635.1 Gammaproteobacteria bacterium | reverse complement strand
CATCGCGCTCTCGGGGTCGATCTCGCTCATGTAATTCATTCCCTGCTCTTCGATCAGATGCCCTTGGCGTGTCAACAGTTTCAGGATACGCTTGAGTAGTCGCTCGAGCAGGACCTGCAGCTCCTCGAAGGTGGGCCCGGGCACGGGCTGAAACACCGGTTTGCCATCAGTGACACGGTAAACTCCGTCAAGGACCAGAGCATGAACGCAAATCGAATTGTGTTGACACTGATGGATCGGTGGTTGGTTTCGGCGTACCACCGGGTTGAGGTTTCGGCCTTGGCAAGGGAATCTTCAGATACAGTTTGACGTGATTGTTGTTGATGCCGACTTCCTCAAGGACGGAACGAAGAAGCATTTGCCGCTCGTGAAAGTCCATCGTGTCGAGCTTGTGGGTAATCGTTGAGGTGAATTCCCGGAGCCGTGTCGTCAGGCTCTGAGTGGCACCGGCGCGTTGGCATTCCTGCTCCAACGATTCAAGGTCGGCTTGGAGCTCGGTGATGCGGCGCATGACCTGAGACACGCGGCTTTCAAACTCATCCTTTTCAATAAACCCACCTTGATAAATATCCAGTAGGCGCCGCCGCTCGGCGTTCACTTGGGTCAGCCGTTTGCGGGTGCCGGCAAGCTGCGTGGATAGCAAGGTTTGATCGAGCGATTCGCTCTCGCCAAGTGCAGCCTGTGCTTTTGCGAGGAGTTCCGGCTCGAGCAGGTGCCGTCGTACCTCTTGCCATACCAGCTCGTCCAGGGGCTCGGCGCGGATGTGCTTAGGACGGCAGGGGGCACGGCTTGTCACGGGCAGCTGCTTGCCACAACGGTAGGTCGGAGCCCCATTGGGCGAGACACAGGCGCATTTGATCCTGCATTTCTCGCAACGGACCAAACGCCGAAGCAGCCAGCGCTCTTGGTGCAGATTACGAGGACTGAACTGTTGGTTGGGTCCGTGACGCGCTTGAGAACGTTCGAACGTCTCGCGATCGATCAGTGGTGGAATCGAGATGGGTATGTGTTCCGATTCGGGGCGCAGTCCCTTCTTTTTACGCGCGCTCTCGCCGCCTGTCGCGGGGACGGTCGTGCAAATCGACAGATTGTAGATGAGCGTTCCCAAGTACGCCTCGCGGGTGAGGATGCGGTGAACCGTAGTCTCGCCCCAATGGGGTCCGCCTTTGGGCGGTGAATAGCCTTCGCACGTCAGCCGCTTCGCGATCTGGCGAATGCTCATAGCCTCCTCGGCATGCCAGGCGAAGATGCGTTTGACCACGTCGGCTTTCGCCTCATCGACGACCAGATGGGCCGCGACATCGCCTTGACGGGGCACACGACGATAGCCATAGGGAATGCTGCTCCAGAAGATCTCACCCTGGCGCGCCCGATACAACTTACCGCGCCGGTAACGCTCGGCGATCTTGGTGCGTTCGTATTCGGCCACGGCGCCTTGTATCTGCACCAGCAAGGCGCTATGGGGATCGTCCGCCGGGGGCTGCTCCAAAAAGGTAACCGTTACGCCGTAACGCTCAAACTCCTCGAGGATGAGAATCAGATAGGCGTACTTGCGCGACAAGCGATCAGGCGTCACCACCAAGATGCCATCGAACGCGCCCGCCTGAGCACCATCGCGCAACCGGTCCAGCCCGGGACGCGCCAACAGTGCCCCGCTATAGCCCTCGTCCTTACAGACATAGTCCTCGGCGATCTCAACCTCTTGTGTCTTGGCATAATCGCGAAGTACTTCGATCTGAGAGCCGATGGTGCCGTGCTTCTCTTGGTTCTTGGTCGAGACTCGGGCGTACAGTGCGACAATCATTGAGAGAACCTCCTGGATCGGAATGAGTCGGTGGCGCATCGGTGGTCAATAGCCGAAACGCCTCGAGCAGCGCGTGCTCCTGTGGATCGATACGTCCCCACCACCGGTGCACCGGGGCGGCATACACCTCAACCACGTAGTCGGTATCCGATTGAAACGGCATAAGCCCCACCAATCCTGATGAGGAAAAACGGGGCCAGTG
Source organism: Gammaproteobacteria bacterium (assembly GCA_051008635.1). Lineage (GTDB taxonomy): Bacteria > Pseudomonadota > Gammaproteobacteria > JBPCXK01 > JBPCXK01 > JBPCXK01. Next base: position 698 of record JBPCXK010000268.1, on the reverse strand, counting down.
TTCATCCGTGCCCATTCGCCCGAGCCTGAGGAACTCGCCGCGTAGCGCTTCGTAACGCACCGCCACGCTGTCGTTGAGTGCCGCACGCCGAGTCCCCTTGGCGGGTAAAGGCTCAGGCGTTTTTTTTAACCGCAACTCACTCAACAGTTTCTCAAGTGTGCGCAGGTGAAACGCCAGATCGAATTGCTCCTCAAGCTGGGACAGCAGCATACGCGGGCTAAGCCGTGGATCCTGTTCGATTTGCCTCACAACGAACTGACGCACCTCCGGCGTCAGCTTCGACGGGCCTTTCGGTCCCGGCTTCTTCGCCAGCAGCCCGGCCGAGCCCTCACTCGAGAAACGTTCCTGTAAGTTGTAAAAGGTTTGTCGACTGATGCCATAGCGCCGGCAAATTCGGGTCACCAATTGGTTGTCAACCAGATGCGAGCGCAGCATCTCATAGCGAACCTGCAGCTGATCGTAGGAATCGAAAAACGTCGGGAGCTGGAGAAACAAGGAATCCTGGACTCGCTCGGGCTCGGTATTGAGTAGTCCGGCTTGACGCAGGCGCTGTTGCTTGTCGGTCAGCTTCTCAGGCATGAAGAGAAGCCTAGCAACAGCGCCAAGGTGTGTCAACATATTTTTACCGTACTATGCCGATGAAGGCATATTCACGATAATATATACCAAATAAATCCGAATGTGACACAGGATACGGT